>NZ_JAWOQN010000299.1:0-846 GCF_033337395.1 Vibrio sp. YT-19(2023)
AGGCGAATTTTCAACGCTAACGCGTGGGCGAGAAAATGACATGAGTACAACGTGTAAGTGGTCGTTTAAGGTTATCCGCCCTCATTGCCCTTTTTAGGGATCACAACCTAGTGAAATCAATCGAGGTAAATAATGAACAAAATCCATCTCTGTACTCTTGCCGTCTTAACTAGCTTATCTTTTTCCAGCCTCGCGAAAGATTGCGATGCCAACCTGCTCCCTTCTTGGAAAGACAGCGACAGCAAAACCGCCATTGTGAATTTTGTCGAGCAATCTACCGACAGTTCAAAGGCAGCATTTATCCCCGTTTCTGACCGCATTGCCGTGTTCGACAACGACGGTACACTTTGGTCAGAAAAGCCGATTTATTTCCAAATTGCATTCGCGTTAGATCAAGTCAAAGCCCTTGCGAAAACGCATCCAGAATGGAAAACGCAGGAACCTTTTAAATCCGTCATTGAAAACGACTTAGAGAAAGTCTTTGCTGGCGGTAAAGAATCGCTACTCCAAATCATGAAAGTCACCCACAGCGGCATGACCGTTGAAGAATACCAACAATCCGTTGAGCAATGGCTTGCGGCGGCGAAAGACAAGCGCTTTGGTAAAGCCTATAACGCTCTCACCTTTAAGCCGATGCGCGAAATGCTTACGTACCTGCAAGAGAACAACTTCAAAACCTACATTGTTTCGGGTGGTGGCGTGGACTTTATGCGCGTGTGGGCGCCAGAGGCTTACAACATTCCTGAAGAACAAATCATCGGCAGTGCGTTGAAATACGAATACAGCTTTAATGATGGTCAGCCTAAAGTGATGAAGTTGGGCGAACTGTTAACGCTCGATGATAAA
>NZ_JAWOQN010000300.1:0-845 GCF_033337395.1 Vibrio sp. YT-19(2023)
TCATGCTGTCTTCAGGCAAATCTTCACAATCACCTAAGTCACCGGTTTTTGTCTCTGAGGACCAAGACCTCACCTTCACCAATTGAGTCAACAATGTTGGGTCGGATTCGTTGGTGTGGCTTTCTACCATCTGGCGACTTAAGCGATCCAAACATAAATAGTTGGAACGCCCTTTCAATAACGCCACTTGACCATAAAAACCGAGCGCATTGACCATCAGCGGTAGGTCACGATGGTACAACTGCTCTTGCAAGTTTTTCGAGCCAGTACTGATGATGACTTTCTTGCCACTCAACAGCGCTGGAACAAGATAGGCAAATGTTTTACCGGTACCAGTTCCTGCCTCTACCACCAACTGACTTTGTTCTTTGATCGCACTACTGACGGCTTCAGCCATGTCTATTTGTGGCTGACGAGCCTGAAAACCCGGAATCGCTTTACCTAAAGCGCCATCAGAGGAAAGTGTTTTTGCGATCAGGCCTGACAGCTGGTTAGAAAAATTCTCGTGAGTATATCAGACGTTTGGGAGAGACATCAGCCCGTAAGATGGCCAGCTTACGGCCCAACACAGATAATTTGTTGAAACCATGGCAAGAATAGATTATTTATGAAGTCAGATTGCTGTACGGTTGACCCTTTTGGGGAAAACACATATTTCGTACGCTAGAAAAATAATGCATGGAAGTATCTGATTTATGGAAAAGAAAACACTGTTGACCCATTGTTCTGACGCACCGGGTTTGATCTCTAAAATTACTAATATCTGTTACAAACATCAGCTAAACATCGTTCATAATAACGAATTTGTTGATAACACCAGTGGGCACTTTTTCATGCGAACGGAG
>NZ_JAWOQN010000301.1:0-844 GCF_033337395.1 Vibrio sp. YT-19(2023)
TTTTCCCCGCAGTTTGAATGGATTGGCTGCTTTTATGGATGTGGTTGTAGTGCGCAAAAATCGTGGTATTACCGACACATTAGGGCGTGAATCGACGCCGTTATCGACAGATAAAAGCAGCTTAGAGCTAGGCAGTCAGAACCAAACAACGCTGGTCGGTATGCAAGTCAAAGGCCCGCTGTTCGATTTTTCACCTCAAATAGATCAGTACTTAAAAGCCCACTTGTTTGGTGACATTTTCGCGCGTGACCTCCTGACGTGGAAACAACGAGAAATTGCCACGATTGCAGCGCTGGCAAATATCAAAGGAGTGAACAGCCAGCTTGCGGCTCACTACAACATCAGCATGAATAATGGCGTGTCTGCCGAAGAACTGAATGATTTCATTCTGGTTTTAAAGCAGTGCTGTGATGAAAGTATTGCGAGTAATGCTCAATCTGTACTGGATTCGGTGTTAGACGCCAAAAACTGATTGTTTTGGGTTTGGGAGATGTGTTCAATCGCTTTCTTCACCAAGTAACGATTTACAATGTAAAACCGTTTTTAAAAGCACAGGGTTTCGGCTCGGCGCTTTTTTGTTTTCTGACGATTTGCACCGGCGCCGCTTGGTTTAAGCGCCTAAAATAGGATGGCTCACCTAACAGATTGTGATAAAGTCCGCGCCTGCGTTTTACCGCATCTTCATTGTTTTTATTGCTTCTTCAACCAAAAGTACAAGGTTTCGCTAATGCCATTTTCTACTCTCTCATTGAGTTCTGAGCTGATTCATGCACTGCCAAAAGACTTCAAGAAACCGACCGATATTCAAGCGTTGGCCATTCCTGAGCTGTTGGCTGGTCAAGAT
>NZ_JAWOQN010000302.1:0-843 GCF_033337395.1 Vibrio sp. YT-19(2023)
TAACGTAAAAGTTGCAGTTAAAGACTTCTTAGCTGATGTGCAATCTCGTTATTACAAAGATGGTGATTTTATTTTGCCTGCAGACAGCTTTGAATCGATGATGCAGGGCTGGACGAAAGATTTTGAAAAAGCGCAGGAGATTTTTAATAAAGAGTTTCTGGCTAGCGCGTTCGATGCTTTATCGAAAAAAATGAAAGAAGAGCGTGGTTTAAACCTGACAGCACTCTCTGAAAGCATGGCAGAATTAAGTGCGAAAGTTGAGCAGCGTCTGGCTGAACATTCGAAAGAGGTGGAGCAACAAGCGGAAGACTTATGTGAATCTCTGGACAATATGGCAGGGCAAGAAGACGATTTGTTGAAGAAAATTCCTGAGTTGAAAGACTATCGAGTCTTTACCATTTGATGAATCGCTTCGCGTAGAAACAACATCTAAAAATACAAAGAAAGAGAGCGCCGTTTGGCACTCTCTTTTCGTTTTAGTGGTTCCATCTTTTGGTCGAGTTGCGAGGGTTTGACCAAACGCACCTAACCGGCTTAAAGGCGCTTATTGCGCGTTCATCTGAGTTAACTTATCACCAACAGGTTTTGAGAAGTTAAAGCCATCATGCTGATCCCAGTTGATAGACCACGTCATTACGCCAGCATAATTCGGGTAGTTGAACGCTGGTTTAACGGTGCCACAGGATGTGCCTTTTGTTAAACAGTCTAGCGCACTAAGAATATTTTGTGTCGGAGCTTGACCTGAGTTTGCCGAGCTTGGGCCTGAAGGTAAACCGATCGCGACTTGATCATCACGCAATGGCGCAAACTGAGTGCCGTCGGCTAGTTCAAAACCTTCGATAA
>NZ_JAWOQN010000303.1:0-842 GCF_033337395.1 Vibrio sp. YT-19(2023)
CGATCGTCGCACTTATTATCGGTAAGTTTTACGGATGGATTTGGTTAGATGCCATTATGGGGATCGTTGGTGCTTTGGTGATTGGTAAATGGACTCTCGGTTTGATGAAGCAAACCGCACCAGTCTTATTAGATGAGAATATTAATCACGAGTACCTACAGGCAATCAGAGAGACGATTGAGCCATACGCAGACGTGCTAGATCTGCATGTTTGGAAGGTGAGCGGACATCATTACTCGGCTGCGATTGTGTTACATAATCGCAGTGATAAAACGTTGAGTGAATTTAAGCAATTACTGAGTAAGTTTGATAAGATTCATCACCTTACTCTAGAGTTACAAAATAGCTGACGATGAGCGAACTAGAAAAGTTGAATCAAATGCTGACCGAGTTCTATGACAAGATGTCTTCTTGGGAACAGTCAGTCGTAAAAGAAACCGGCTACTCTTTGGCCCAAGTCCATACCATTGAAGTTCTGGGCGGCCATGGTGCGCTGCGCATGAAAGAACTGGCGGAAAAGTTAGGCATCACGACCGGAACGTTAACGGTACAAATCGAAAAGTTAGTGAACGCGAACTTGATAGAACGTTGCCCTCATCCGGAAGATCGCCGTGCTATCGTTGTGAGGCTCACACCAGAAGGTGAGAAAATTCATCGCCATCATAACCAGTTGCACCTTGATCTTGTGCGTGATCTTACTCGTCATATTGAGCCAGAGCAGCAATCAACCTTTCTATCGTGTTTGGAAAAAATGAACCGGGAATTCTAGGTTTCATCCGAGTTACGGCCAAATAAACAATGAAAAGCAGAACTCCCATCGAGTTCTGCTTTTTTGTATTTAT
>NZ_JAWOQN010000304.1:0-842 GCF_033337395.1 Vibrio sp. YT-19(2023)
GAAGTAGTAGAGCGGGAAGCCAATAAATCCCATCCAACCAACTAATGTTAAATTGGGCTCTGCGTACTCATATACCTTACGTATCGAATCCATACTATCTAATTTGTCTACTCCGCCTGACGTTCAAAGTGGTGACTTGCTATCTTTTTTATAATCACGTTGTTTTGTAATTATATATTACTTGCCAAATATAAGCAGCGCGAAATCCGTCAATTTATTCGCGATGCTTGTCTTTAAATTCAGTCTTTTATCTAAGTTCAGCTTGATTTCACGAATTTTTTGGTAACGAGTTCAATTGCATATTATTTTATTGTGATTCAAGTAGAATCAACTTATGCGAGGGCAACGCGAATGTTGTTCTCACTCATCTTCGTTTGATTACTCTGCCCAACTCACAAATCAAAGGTGTTCTATGGAAAGCTCTCAAATTAAAAATGTTGTTTTCGATGTCGGCAACGTACTGGTTCGTTGGTCACCACCAGAGATTGTACGCTTAACATTTGGTCATTCCGTAGATGCAGAACAAATGGCGAAAAGACTGTTCTCAAACAAGATTTGGCTAGACCTCAACAAAGGTTTGATCAGCGAAGAAGAAGCAATACACCGTTATCAACAAGAACTCGACTTAACGGCTGAAGAATGTTGCTGTTTCTTCTACTACGTAAAACAGACTCAGATTCAACTGTTCGGCAGTGTTGAGCTTCGACAAAAGGTGAAGCAAGCGGGTTACGGTGTCTACGCACTAACTGATAATGTTGTAGAAATTGTCGAACACTTAAAATCAACGTACAATTTTTGGCCACTTTTTGATGGCGCGATTGTGTCTGCCGAAGTCGCACTTT
>NZ_JAWOQN010000305.1:0-842 GCF_033337395.1 Vibrio sp. YT-19(2023)
CGAAAACACTTTGGTTAGGGGCGGCAGCGCAGTTTGGTATTTTTGCGACCTTGTTTGGGGCGATTTTGCTTAACTTTGTGCCGGGGATGGAATTCTCGATGGCAGATGCATCATCGATCGCCATCATCGGTGGTGCTGATGGTCCAACGGCGATCTTCTTGGCCAGCAAGTTGTCGCCAGACTTATTGGGGGCGATTGCGGTAGCGGCATACAGCTACATGGCATTAGTTCCGATCATTCAACCGCCAATTATGAAAGCGCTGACTACCAAAGAAGAGCGTGAAATCAAAATGGCACAGCTTCGTCATGTTGGTAAGTGGGAAAAAGTGTTCTTCCCGATGGCCGTGCTGTTGATGACAATTCTGTTCCTACCTTCTGCGACACCATTGGTTGGTATGTTCTGTCTCGGTAACCTGATGCGTGAAGCGGGTGTGGTGGATCGTTTATCGAAAACTGCACAAAATGAACTGATCAATATTGTGACTATCTTCTTGGGTTTAGGGGTTGGCTCGAAACTGCAAGCTGACCAGTTCTTAAACTTGGAAACATTAGGCATTCTTGGTCTAGGCGCTGTAGCGTTCAGTATCGGTACAGGCGCAGGTGTTCTCATGGCTAAGCTTCTTAATAAGTTCTCAGAAGAGGACATCAACCCACTCATTGGCGCGGCAGGGGTGTCTGCCGTACCTATGGCTGCACGTGTGGTGAACAAAGTCGGGCTTGATGCAAACCCTCAAAACTTCTTGTTGATGCATGCGATGGGACCAAACGTAGCTGGTGTACTTGGCTCCGCGGTAGCGGCAGGTATTCTGTTGGCCTTGGTTGGATAAAGACTCTTGTAACAC
>NZ_JAWOQN010000306.1:0-841 GCF_033337395.1 Vibrio sp. YT-19(2023)
AATTTAATATGCAATCTCCCCCGTTCGATCGTCTGACCGATGCTCAGCAAACTCGGCTGCGCTCGTCCTTAGATGTGGCGTACTATCGAACTCGAGATGTCATTTTATCTAGCGGGCAGACCAACCCTCACTTGCACATATTGATCAAAGGCGCAGTCGAAGAACGTTCCAAAGACCAATCCGAAGTGTTCGCTCATTACGCCAATGACGACATGTTTGACGTGCGTTCACTGTTTGAAGAATGCGTTCGACATCAATACATCGCGCTGGAAGACACCCTTTCGTACTTACTGCCAAAAGACGTTTTTCTCGAGCTTTATAACGAGAATGGCCAGTTCGCGGCTTACTTCGACAACAACTTATCCAAACGACAAGAACTCATCGAAGCCGCGCAGCAACAGCAAAACTTGGCCGAATTCATTCTGACCAAAGTCGATAACAGCATTTATCATCCGCCGATGATCCTCGCGCCAGAAACGCCAATCAACGAGGTAACTCGAACTCTAAAAGATAACGGCATCGATGCTGCATTGGTTCAGCTCCATGACGACGACCCGCGATTGGAAAAATGGCCGTCAGCTCACCCGTACGCCATCGTGACTCGTACCAACATGCTGCACTCGGTTATGTTGGATAATTGCGCCGTGGACACACCTGTAGGTGAGATCGCAACTTTCCCTGTCTACCATGTTGATGACGGGGATTTTCTGTTTAACGCCATGATCACCATGACACGTAATCGCATGAAGCGTTTGATGGTCTGCGAAGGCAGCCGCGCGGTGGGCATGCTTGACATGACACAGATTCTCAGCGCGTTCTCGACCCACTCCCATGTGTTAAC
>NZ_JAWOQN010000307.1:0-839 GCF_033337395.1 Vibrio sp. YT-19(2023)
AGCCAATAGAAAGTTTGTGGGAAGAGATCATTAAAGATGCGCAGTTTGAAGCCGAGCAAATGGGTAAAACACTCCGCTATTCAGAGATCCCTGAGCGACATATCTCAGGCAACCCAAAACTGTTGATGAGCGCGGTAGAAAACATCATCCGCAACGCGATTTATTACGGAAAAGATGAAGTGCAGATAGACATTCAAGACAAGACTGACACACTGACGATTACCGTCGATGACAACGGTGATGGTGTGCCGGATGAAGAGTTAGATGCGATTTTCCGTCCATTCTATCGTGTGTCTACCGCTCGTGATCGTCACTCTGGTGGCACAGGATTAGGGTTAACCATCACAGAAAGTGCGATTCGTCAGCACAGCGGTACGATAGCCGCGAGCGGCAGCCCACTGGGAGGTTTGCGCGTCTCCATCACGCTGCCTTTAGTTAAAGTAGGCAAATAACCCTACAAGATCTCAGTTGATAATGATTTTCATTAACACTAGAGTAAATCCTCCGATTAAGGAGGATTTACTATGTCACATACATTTCCCGCTCTGCCTTACCCATACGATGCGTTAGAGCCATACATCGACGCAAAAACCATGGAAGTGCATTACAGCAAACACCACAAAACTTACTTCGATAAATTCGTCACCGCCGTGCAAGGCAGTGCTCTTGAAACACAATCGCTAGACGAAATCTTCGCAGCCGTTTCGCAACATAGCCCAGCCATTCGCAACAATGGCGGCGGCTACTACAACCACATCCTTTACTGGAATTGCATGTCGCCAGAAGGCGGCGGTGAACCACAAGGCGCACTCGCGCAAGCCATCAACGACAAGTTTGGT
>NZ_JAWOQN010000308.1:0-839 GCF_033337395.1 Vibrio sp. YT-19(2023)
TGTTGGAAACCGAAGCAGCAGCTAATGCAGCTAGGACATTGGCTCCGAGCCAAACACTTCGTTTACGCGCGGATTTGAAGACGGGAGCGAAGGTATCTTCGTCATCATCCATACCCGCCATACTCATCATTGAGTGTTCGGCGTCTTCACGAATAACGTCAACCACGTCATCGATGGTGATACGACCGACAAGGTGCTGGTTTTCATCCACTACGGGTGCTGACACCCAATTACGACGTTCAAACAGGCTAGCAACGTCTGAGTCCCTGGTATCAACGGTAATCGCATCGTCAGCATCTTCCATGACGTCGATAATTTTTACGTCGGGTTGGGTCGTGATAAGTGTCGTGATTGGGAGTTCGCCAATCAGTTTGCTTTCGTCATCAATCACGTAGAGTGCATCGGTGGCTTCAGGCAGCTCGCCCTTCATACGCAGATAACGCAGGACTACGTCGACATCAACGTCACCACGAATCGTGATAACGTCCGTGTTCATCAACCCACCAGCGGTGTCTTCAGGATAAGACAGTGCCGTCTCGACGCGAGCACGATCTGCTGAATCCATTTGGGAGAGAACTTCACGAGAAAGATCATCTGGCAAGCTACGTAGGACGTACGCAACGTCATCGGTATCCATGCCTTCCGTCGCCTCTGCAAGGTCTTCGGGAGCCATTTTTGATACAAGACTGTCTTTAACGTCTTCGTTTAGTTCGTCAAGAATTTCACCATAATCTTCGGGGTCGGTAAGTTGCCAAAGAACTTCACGGCTTTTACGTGGGGATGCTTCTAAAAGGTGAGCAATATCCTCAGGTTCCATGTCCTGACGCTGCCGACGAACT
>NZ_JAWOQN010000030.1:0-55973 GCF_033337395.1 Vibrio sp. YT-19(2023)
TTGGCGCTGGACTAAACAAAGGCCCCCTTTTAGGGGGCTCACACAAAGCCACCTTCTTTAGAAGGTGGTAATTTACTAGTTATACCATCCATCAGCTAGCACTTCTGCTTGAACCAGAACCAGCTTAATCGCCTCTTCAGCCGCATCAGGTGGATATTTCCAGCGACGCAATAGACGACGTACAAGGTTGCGCACCCGAGCACGCACGCTTTCTCGTTTCTGCCAGTCTACCGTAGCGGATTGACGCAGTTGGTGGGTTAGCTCAATTGCGAGTTGGCGCAAGTTATCATCACCTAAGGTGCGAACTGACGCTTCATTAGCGATCAGAGCGCGGTAAAAAGCAATTTCATCTGGAGAGAGATTGAGTTTAGCCATCATGTCGGCATCGGCTTGCATTTCCTTCGCCCAGCGGATCAACTCTTCAATCACCTGTGCGGTTTCAATACTACGGTTATGGTATTTGCGCAGTGATTCCATGATGCGCTCTGAGTATTTTTTCTCTTGCACCACATCGTTTTTCATTCTTGCTTTCACTTCGTCGCGCAGCAGTTTTTCTAGCAGTTCTACGGCTAAATTCTTCTCTTTCATATTGGCAACATCTTCCAAAAACTCAGGAGAGAGCAAGCCAATATTGGGCTTATCTAAGCCAACGGTTTTGAAGATGTCATCGACTCCATCTGCCACAATTGCATTGTTTAGGATCTGGCGCAGAGCAGAATTACGCAATTCATCACTGCGCTTTTTATCAACTGTCGAGTGTTTTAAGAAGGCCGTCTTGATCGCTCCGTAAAAGGCGATTTCACTCTTATAACCATCAACTTCATCCAAGGTATTACACAATGAGAAGGCTTTCATCAACGCAGCCATGACATCAAGGAAGCGGCGTTTACCATCACGAACTGCTTCGCCTTTGCTGTTGCGGTGTGAGAGACCAGAGATATGGTTCACGGCTCCCGGAAGCAGTTGCAGCGGTTTGGTTTCAAAATCCGGACGATAGTTGAAGATGTCACCATCAACAGGCGTGGCAAACATACCGCGAATTACGTCGATTTTTTCCATAAAGACTGCGAAAGCTACAGCGGTATCAACGGTTGGCTTGCCTTTACCCTGACTGTTGGTATAGGTCTTCAGTGCGTGTTTAAGTTCATTGGCAATACCAATATAGTCAACAACCAAACCTCCGGGCTTATCCTTAAACACGCGGTTCACTCGCGCTATCGCCTGCATCAGGTTATGACCTTTCATTGGCTTGTCGATATACATGGTATGACAACAAGGCGCATCAAAACCTGTTAACCACATATCTCGCACAATCACCAGTTGCAATTCGTCATCGGTATCCTTGTAGCGTTTCTCGAACAGCTTCTTGGTCTTTTTATCATGGATATGAGGCTGCATTTTAGCTTTGTCTGCGGCACTGCCTGTCATGACGATTTTGATCGTGCCTTTGTTTGGATCTTCGTTATGCCATTCGGGTTTGATAGCTACGATGGCATCGTATAAATCCACACAAATCTCGCGACTCATGGCAACGATCATTGCCTTGCCCGGAAAGGTTTCACAACGAGTGGTAAAATGCTCGACCAGATCTTTTGCCACCTGCTGGATGCGTGGCTCGGCACCGACCAGTTTTTCTAGCGCCGACCAGTGTGATTTGATTTTCTCACGGCTGGCGGTTTCTTCGTCTTCACCAATTTCTTCTTCAACCTGATCGTTCAGCGCTTCAATTTCATCTTGATTGATATCGAGCTTGGCTAAGCGAGATTCGTAGTAAATTGGCACTGTCGCGCCATCATCGACCGCGTCTTGAATATCGTAGATAGAAACATAATCACCAAAGACACCGCGAGTGTCTTTATCGTCCATCGATATCGGTGTACCTGTAAAACCAATAAAAGCGGCATTCGGCAGCGCGTCACGCATGTATTTGGAGTAACCATAAACATAACGCTGATCAACCACGTTGCCATCTTCGTCTTTAACATCTACTAGGCGAGCTTTGTTGCCATACTGGCTACGGTGTGCCTCATCGGAAACCACCACGATATTCGAGCGTTCAGAAAGGATAGGATGTGCCATTTCTTCGTCGAGTAAAGCAAACTTCTGTACAGTAGTGAAGATGATGCCACCGGATTGACGATTGAGCAGTAAATCGCGCAATGAGTCACGGTCTTCTGCCTGCAGAGGAATCTGTTTTAGCGTTTCTTGCGCCATCGTAAAGGTGTTAAATAGCTGGCCATCTAGGTCATTACGGTCAGTCACCACTACTAAGGTTGGGTTATTCATTTCTGGTTGTTGCAGCAATTTACTTGCGTAACAGACCATCGAAATGCTTTTTCCACTTCCCTGAGTATGCCAAACCACGCCCGCTTTTTTACTTCCGGGCACCACGGTATTGGCGTAATTTGCCCGTGGCTCAGTAATTTGGTCAGACGTTGTGGCAGCCGTGACGGTTGCCTTAACAGCAGCTCGGACGGCATGGAATTGGTGATAACCTGCGATTTTTTTGATGATCTTGTCGCTATCATTTTCGAACAATACGAAGTAGCGAATGTAATCGAGCAGCAATTCTGGCTTAAAGAAGCCACGCACCATGGTTTCTAATTGGAATTCGAGTAATGGCTTGTCGTCTTCGTCCTCGATGGTTTTCCATGGCAAAAAGCGCTCTTTATTAGCCGTTAACGAGCCGACTCGCGCCGTCCATCCATCTGAAATGACCAGCGCTTCATTGAACACAAAGAGGTCAGCGATTTCTTCTTTATAAGTTTGGATTTGATTGTAAGCATTCCAAATATCGGCGTGATCATCGGCTGGATTTTTCAGCTCAATGACCGCCATTGGCAAGCCATTGATAAAGACAATCACATCTGGTCTACGATTGACTTTGGTGCCTGTGATGGTGAACTGATTAACCACTAAGAACTCGTTATTCTCGCGGTTCTCAAAATCAATTAATCGAACATGAGTATGCTTGGTCACCCATTGTTCTTGCTCCATTACCGAGTATTCAACAGGCACACCTTCGATTAAATATTGGTGAAAGAGTTTGTTGTTTTTAATCAGTACAGGCGTTTGCGGCGTGGCAACAGTTTTCGCCACTTCGATTAAGGTGTCACTGGGCACATTTGGGTTTAAGGTTTCCAAGGCAGAGACTAAACGCGCCTGTAGCGTGACTTGCTGATAGTTTTCACGTTCAGGCGTATCACCATCTGGTGCGATGTCATAGCCATTTTGGTATTGGTAACCTAGCTCTTTAAACCAATCGAGGCATTGTTGTTCTAGTTGGTCTTCAGTAATCATTAAGCCTTTATCCTTATTATTTATTCCATGCGCTCTTAATCAACCGTCCGGTTTGGTTATAAATGCCAACCTGCTCAATATAATGGTGGAAATCCCTATTTTCAGAGACGATTCGGTTCGCAGATTGCCAATCCACGTTGACTCTCTCTTGAGCTGGAATGAGTATTTGGCTATCAAACAAAGATTCAGTATCCAGAATCAGCACGCCAATCCCGTGCAAGCTCGACAACATTTGCAGCTCACCTTCAACGTCGCTATTTAAGCCTGTGGCAACAAGGTAGCCGAAATTGGCCCAACTCGAATTCGATACGGCTTGGAAAAAATATTTTCGTACATTGCCTTTGGTAAGATGCTTCTTCACTTCAAAAGACCAAAGTCGAACTGAGCTGTGATTCCCACTGCGCACACAGCTTCTCACAATTTCATCCCAACCTTGGTCGAGCGGCTCTAGCGCCACCACATCAGGATGTAACCAGTGATTGCCACCGTTGCCATGAGAGTTTTTAGATTTACGCTCGTCAATGCGCTGACAGTAAAGACCCAAATCCTTGCTGAGGTACTCAATCAACATTGGGTAGAGATCGTGCTCGCTTAAGCTTTGCGGCACGAGAGGCGTATCGATGTCTGATTCTTCTGCATCGCTAAGATCATCTTCCTGATGAGCATATGTAGGCTTCTGCTCCCAGTAATAAACCCGAGGTCTTGGTTTGTCACGAGTGGCGACATTAGGACAAACGATTTTCGCTCTTTCAGTGCGTTCCCCACCAATTTCTGCCGCGAGCTGGGCGATAAGCTTTTCTTCGGTGTTGTATCGCGGGTTTGCTTGCTTCTCAGCGATTTCTTCTGGATATCGAAGCACAAATTCTTTGGCTAAATCCCGAGCAGTAAACTTCTTGTCGGGGTTCGCCTTGAGCGTTTCGATAATCATTTCTACTCGGGTTGCCATTATTCGACCTCTGCTAATTCTTGAGCTTGTCCTAACTCGATTTCGCCGGAAAGCGACTTAGCATTCATTAAAATTTAGTTCCGTTAACTTAATAGCTTTCCAGTTGTGGCGAGCTTTAGATTTGTCCCAACTCATGATACGGAGTGCTCTGACTTTTGATTCATTTTTTAAATTACCTATAACAAAGGGAGGAACAAAAGTATCCTCGACAAATCCGAAGCCTTTGGGTGTTATTCGAAGCGTACCCTCTACATACGAAATATCAGCCATATCTACTTGCTTGGACGATGAGGATGCTACTACTTCTTTGTTTCCATCAACACTCGCTACGGATAGCTCAACATAGTCACCAGCCTGAGGTTTCTGCTTACCTTTATGAACCCCCATGCGAACTGATAGTGATGTTGACTTATTTACGAATACTTGAAAGCCTTTACCGGATTTATGGATATTCTCTACGATAGCAACAACCTTCTCCATCGGCCCATGCAAGTAATTTAAAGCGTCGTGAGAAATAGAGTTTAAAAAAGGACTTAGTTGCTTTTCATCGACACCAGAATCATACCAAGGCTGCATAGATAGCTGTTCTAACTCTTGCTTTAGCTTCCAACCATGAGTTTGATAAGCCGCAATAGCCGTTTTTAGGCACATTGAGGCTTCAGCTTGCTGTTGATTTGCAAGTAATAAAGGAATAATTCCCTGTAATAAACGCAAACTAAAAGTAACGTCATGTGCGGATACTATTCCCCTAGCAAAAAACTTCATTGCTAAACGCTGATCTTGTTTTGAATAGGTAGCCGCCAACGCTCCCCAAGCCCAAGACTCTTTTTGCTTCTTTCTTAAAATGGGTAGAATGAGTTCGCGAGCCTGATCGTATTGGCCCGCAACAACAAGGCACTTCGCTTGGTCGTAATCAAGCCACATCATATGTTTAGTGTCAGAGGCTTGCTCGCGTGTTTGGTTAATAAATGCCATCACTTGGTTAAGATCTAGATGCCAATACTCTCGTGCTCTAAGCCATGCACTCGCCACTTGGCGTGCTGTTGAGAGCATCAAACTTGGCACTTCACCTTTTTCAGCTTGAAAAGGTGTTTTAGCCTCATCATCAAATAGTACAGTTTGATGTCGAAGCACAAGGTGAATCAAGGTAGGAAACCATTCCAAACTCTTCTTAAACTGAACCAGCAGCATTTTGTACTCTAGGCCGCCAGTAGCAATATCTAAATTTACTATGGTTTGCAGCAAGTTCTCTATTTGCTCAAATTCAAAATCAGTAGGACGATAGTTGTTTGAAGAACTCGCTCGCTTATTTAGATTTTCAAGCTGGTGCTTAAGAAACTCATAACACACCCAAAATAAAGCACCTTTCAAGTAAGTATCTTGGGGAGCTGCCTGCAACGCTTGAAAACCAAACTCCCAAGCCCCTTGCAGGTCTCCGCTCTTTCTCAAATTATTTACTGTACGATTAGCTGGCTCATTCATAGAAGCACACCTATTTGACATATTATTTCGTCAATGAGCCTTGTGGAATTGCTAAGCTGAGGCATAGGTTGAACTTTAGTAAATTGGCTAGACTTGTTGTACCAAAACTCAATCACCGCCAACTCATTGCCTTTAACAAATGCATATCTTTCACAAAATGAACGAGATTCAATTTTGCTTATATCCGCTCCAACACTGTTGATTTGAACCAGTACATTTAGATAAAACTCTTCTAAGAATGGCTCTGAAAAATGGAACTGAGTATCCTTTGAAGGCTCAGGTACATCAAGAAAAGTACCTTCTAATTGACCAAGCAAAGCCATGAGTTCAACATCGAACCCATCTTGAGTAATGCTCTTTACGCCAGACACTTTCCAGTTCCCCTTGTAATTGAAACTCATCGAAGCCTGCTCATTCCCGCGCTGCAAGATGTAACGATCTTGATAGTTATAATGAAGGACATCCACTACAGCAATCCCTGTACCTTCAATACACGCATCAACAAGTTGGTATAGCTTTTTAAGTTGCGGGATGTCAGTCTGAAAATCAAACTTCGCTGTGGATACTGAGTTCGTTGCTTCGGTACTTGGTCGTACAACCTCAACGTCTTCAGGAACAGAATTGTCGAAGCTTACTGCTTTGGGTTGATACGCTCCTGCTATTTTCATTCCATCTCCTAAGCGCAACTGAGGTGGATTCATTACATACAGGGTATCAGAAGTTCTCGTTATAGCGGTGTATAACCAGCGGAAGTAATCTTTAGTTAAGGCTTTTTGGTGTGTTTGACACTGTAAAAAAACCGTTTTCCATTCGCTACCCTGTGCTTTGTGTCCAGTAATGGCATAACCAAACTTAATTTTAAAAGCATTGAAATAAGGGTCTTGCAATAATGCAATTTTAAGCTTTTGTTCATTACCTTTACGTCTCAGTTCTGGGTGTCGATTTAAAAAGTGAACATAGAGTGCTTTGTGCTCATCTGACGATAAGGTAGGCTGATCATTGTAAAGTAGGTTTTCTACAATTTTTGCTTCAAAGAAGAATGGTTCACCATAGTCGTTGCGAAAGCCTAGAATCACATCCCTAAAACTCAGATTTACTTTTCGCTTAACCATGTCACCAGTGTCACCTTTGACGCTAATGACAACACTAATCAACTCAGAATGAGGAGATAGTACTTCCTTGATCATGCCAAATTCACCGTTGGTAATACAAGCGTCTGCTCGATAGTGATTTGCTACCGAAATGACTTTATCTCCTGCGACCATTTGCTGTTGACCAGTAAAGAAGTACTCTCTAACTAAACGGTTATACTCAGCTACTTGTCGGTTTGAAGAAGCAATAATAATACTTTCTCCTGTACGACTAACTTTTCTATCACATGAGTCTAGATAAGTACTAAGTAGATTCTCCGAGGTCAAATTAAATACATCATGGTCATTGACTTCAAATTTCAATTTATTAAAGATATTTTGCTCTAAACCATCACGCAACATGGCTGCATTGTTCAAAACACCACTATCACCTTTTTGACGAAGAACTTCAGTCAAGTACCCTGAAGCCACAGCGACTTGATAATTTTCTTTAAGGTAACTGGCATCTAGCGCTGGTGACGTATTCATTCCTACAGGCGGCAACTGTGCATTATCACCAATAAAAATAACTTTCTTATTATGTTCGTTGTGGTCAATATTTATGTACTTGAGCAAGTCTTTTAATAGATATCCGCTTCCAAAACGAAAAAACTCACCATCGGAATATCTGTCAGAAACCATTGACGCTTCATCAATTATATAAACAGCTTCCGCGGTATCTACATTGACTTTAAGGTCAGCATAGCAACGATAAGTTTCAGACCCTTCCACACCGTCAACTTTGTACTCTTTCACGTTGTCGTAATTGTATATCACGCGGTGAATAGTGCTGGCAGGTTGCATTGTTTTGTCTGATATCACTTTCGCGGCTTTCCCCGTCGGGGCCATAATAGTGAATTCACGACCAATTTTTTCTAGATACTGAGTAATTCCTTTAGTTATAAATGTCTTACCTGTACCTGCATAACCATTAAGTAAAAATACATTTTGTTTAGTATCGGTGAGAAACTCATTTATTTGCTTAACTATTTGGTTTTGACCTTTAGTTAAACTGATGTCTTCAAAGCAATCAAATATATCAATATTTCGGCGCGTCACTTCCATATCAAGATCAATACTTGAAGCGGATGAAATACTAGCTTGTTTAAACTCTTCACGCGTCCTGTAATCAAAGAAGGCTTGTTGTGAAGCGACTAGATCTTTTTGTTTTTGTTCAAGTTCAATCTGTAATAGTGCTTGCTCTTTTTTTACATTGGAAAGTGTGTCGTTTTTTTTGTCTAGTTGAGCTATTAGTTTATTCGTCTGTTGCTGATATTTATCTTTATTATCAGTAAGTTGGGCCTTTAATTCAGCTTCTCGTTTATCTAGTTCTTGACGTTGACGCTCTAACTCTGCTTCTAAGCGAGATGTCTGATCGATAGGTTTTACCGGATCAACAAACTCTGGCGGAGTGATAGGCTGATTGAGAATGGCTTGAGCATACCAACGGGCGACTAAATAAGCTTCTTTGATTAACCAGAGTGTTTCATTGAGGGAAATGTCGTCTGAACCATTGCTAGAGTGGGCAGCCTTGTTACCTTTATGTCGCAATACATCTAACTTGGCCCAAATTCCCTTGTCACTGACAACATCCTTGAATTCGTAGCTGCGCAGTCGATTATATAAATCATCACGAACAGGTGGGGTTAGAGATAAACGTGAATAAATTTCCCCAACGACTAATTCAGTAAAACACCTAAGTTTCACTAATACCACCTGCTTATCATCATAGCAATACAGCTCTGCACTTTTACCAAATTGAGCTAATTCAGGGTTGATGTCTGTTAGAAAATTAAAATTACTCATAACTCTGAATTCCTCCAGATTAAACTATTGGGTTACTTAACTTCGTCGGAAAGCAATTTAGAGTTGAAGTCATCAACGCGAGCTTCAAAGAACTTGGTTTTGACCATTCCGTCCTTAAAGAATCCCTCTTGCGCGAGAGTCTTCAAATCAGGCTCACAAAAGACCAGTGCACAGAATAGACCCGTTATAGCTTCGATAACATTTCTATAATTGACATGTGATTTCTTTGCTAGACCGAAATCATGTTTGACTTTGTTATATGAAGTCCACCAAACTGGTGCCGTATAACCTGTAGGATAATACTTATCCTTATATTCTGGCCGATTATGCGTAAGCATGCCTTTAAACGAATCAAAAGGTCGGTAGGTTGTATGCCGTCCAGCGTCTCTATTTTGAAAATTGGCTGAGTGATAAAAAACTATATCTTTCTCATGAATATTAAATAGTTCAATGTTAACGCCAACAAATTTAGGGAAGTTACCAATACAGCGATTACCATTTTCATCAACCTTTAAAGCTGATGATTTGTTTTTCTTATCCCAAATTTTGGTCTTGATGTCACACTCCCAAAGTTTGGATTGTTTCGCACTGTACGAACTTGTCGCCACCTTCACCAAATACGACTCTATCACTGGGCAAGTCTGTAGCAATAACAATACCAATTTATGAGAGTAAATATTCTTGTGCTTATCTGAATAATCGACTACCGACAAAAACTTAGTGAGTTCTTCTTCAATACTCAGGAATAGTGAAAAATAGTCTTCATACTTCATTGAATTCAACCTCACCACTTAGTAGCTTAGGGAGAAGAGTGTCACGCAGAGCAGAAAGTTCGATATTCTGACGCACATTCGATTCTATTTTTTGTAAAAGAGGTGCAATCACATCATCAAACCTATTGGCAAGCTCTACACCTCCAAAGGCTAATGAGTATGTATCGAAAGTCTTAGTTGTAATCGTATCGAATACAGCTCCGTGAGTGTTCCGTTGAAGGGTACTTACCGCTTCCTTAAGGTTGAAGTAGTTGTAGTAATCACCAACCTCTTTACCTCGAATTCCGTAACATGATTGGTTCATGCACATGTCAGTACCAACAAGGGCTAACTTACCAACCGTCCCGCGAGCCGTGATAATTGTTGTTCCTTTCGGAAGTAACTTCGTCGATGATTTGTTTAGACCAAGCTCCGTAATCTTCTCGTCGGTATCAACAACAAATACATTGCTTCCTGATGGTACATCTTTAACTGAGAACCAAGGAATATCACCATTCCAATAGGTCTCTTCTGAACGTTTAGGCGTACCCCCACCAGTTAACTTAATCAACTCAGATAGTGAACTTACTTTCCAACCTTCAGGTATCAAACCCAGCTCAGACTCAACTAGCTTTTCAGGGAATAGCGAGGCAGTGGCAGCATCCATCCCCTCTGGCAGCTCGCCATTCATTTTGGCTTTAACTGGATCGAAATCGACAAACCACGATTTGAAGATAGCTTGTGCCATTTGTTCTAGGGTTTGGTTGGTTTGTGTATTTAGCGCCATTTTTGAGGCAATATCAGACAATGACTTCGCAACCATATCCTCATTGCCAATTCGAGGAATATTCAAGGCTTTTAATACAGGAATTCGAACATTACTAACTGTGGAACCTGTTCCTTCATTCCAAGCTATCTGCTGCTGGACGTAAGGAGATTGCAAAGCCCAAAATAGATATTGTCCATTTACATCAGATTTTGGACGTAATAATACCTGCCTCTGTCCTAAGCAGCACTTTAAGCCTTCTGGTATCATGCATACTTCACCCATCGGGGCTTCACGCGTAAATACGATATCACCTGCTTTTGGGGCTGCTCGTTTTATTCGTTTTTGATAATCTTCTTCGTTAGTAAAACTAGGAGCGGAAAGATCTAGAACACCATTTTTGATATTCTGATTTCGTAAGACAATAATCCCTTCATCAGTCCATTTTGGTGTTGAATGAGGACAGTCAACTACAAGTTCGCACAATGAATCTAGAGTCGCGGTTTCAAAGCTCATAACCCAACTCCACTAGGTTCTTCTTGATCTCAGCTTCTAGTGTTGCTGATTCTGCAAACTGTTCACTTAACTTACTGGTTAGAACAGTCATCTTTTCAGCAAATGGAACACCATCATCTAGTTCTTCAGCAGCACCAACGTATCGTCCCGGAGTGAGCACAAAATCGTGTTTCTTAATCTCTTCTAACGTTGCTGATTTACAGAAGCCTGCTTGGTCTTCGTAAGCGACACCATTTACTTCCGCACCCGTTTTCCATGCATGGTAAAGGTCAGCGACTTTCTGGATATCATCTTGGGTAAAATCTCGAAGCACACGGTCTTTCATATAGCCAAGGTTACGTGCATCAATAAACAACACTTCACCTTTACGATCACGTAGTTTTCGGCCTGATTTATCGGTACGGGCTTTCTTGTTTTTGGTTAAAAACCAGATACAAGCAGGGATCTGGGTGTTGGTAAACAGTTGTCCCGGAAGCGCAACCATACATTCAACCAAATCGTTCTCGACTAAGGCCGCACGAATTTCACCTTCGTTGTTGGTGGTTGAACTCATCGAGCCATTGGCAAGTAACAAGGCTTGAGAACCATCAGGAGCTAGGTGGTAAAGCATATGCTGCATCCACGCAAAGTTTGCGTTACCCGACGGTGGTGTGCCGTATACCCAGCGCGGATCATTATCATCGACACCCGTATTCCACTCTTTCATGTTGAAAGGAGGGTTAGCCATGATGAAGTCAGCACGCAAATCAGGATGTTGGTCATTGGTGTAGGTACTGGCAGGTTCCTTACCAAAATCATAATCCAACCCACGGATTGCCATGTTCATCGCAGCAAGCTGCCATGTGGTGTAGTTGTATTCCTGACCGTAAATAGAGATTCTTTGTTTTTGCGTGAGTGGGTCAATCTCTTTTTGGTTAGCGCGGCGCTCAATAAACTTCTCTGATTGCACAAAGAAACCGCCCGAACCCATTGCAGGGTCATACACACGGCCTTCAAACGGCTCAATCATCTCAACAATCAGCGAAACGATTGATGCAGGCGTGTAGAACTGACCGCCTTTCTTACCTTCAGCAAGAGCAAATTGGCCTAGGAAGTATTCGTAAATATGACCAAGAATATCTTTGCTGTTAAGCGACTTATGATTGAATGGGATGGTCGCGATGAGGTTAATCAGCTCATTAAGTTTTGACTGATCAATTTTTAGAGCGGCGTAGTGCTTGTTGAGTACACCTTTTAGCTTCTGGTTGTCGCGCTCAATCCCCTCCAATGCATTATCAATCAGGTGACCAACAGACGTGATTTTCTTCGTTTTACCATCAATAACCAAATCGGCACCACCAATAACCATCGGGCCATTGTCTTGCAGGAACTTCCAACGAGATTCTGTAGGCAACCAAAACACGTTTTTCTCTTTGTAGTAATCGCGCTGTTCCAGCTCAATCGCGATTTCTTGTTCAAGTTCTTCAGCCGTGTAACCTTCAGGATCGAGGAAGTACTCGTGATCAGGATTAGCAAAGTCTTGTTTTAGCTCTTCTTGGCGCAACATGAAGGCGTCAGACACGTATTTAACGAAAATTAAGCCAAGCACCGCATGTTTGTATTGAGAGGCATCGAGTGACGCACGGAGTTTGTCTGCGGCTGTCCAGAGCTTACTTTCCAGCTCTTTGAGGAATAGTTGTTCTTGTTCGTTCATTGCTGATTTCTTGAATTCGAAAAATTTACCTTATGATACCAGTAACTAAGCAAACTTCCTTGAGTTCTGCCTTACTTAACAGTGATTTTTATGAAGTAAGGAGCACATTATGGCTGCTTGGAATAAAGGAAAAAGAGTTGGACAGAAGAAAGCGTTCAAATTGGAAGACATTTGGCGCATTCGAATTCGATTGGAGCTTGAGGAACGGTTATTTGAATTGGCGTTGTTTAACCTTGCCATCGATAGCAAACTCAGAGCATGTGACTTGCGTAACCTAAAGGTACAAGACGTTAGCCGCAGTGGTTGTGTGATGTCACGAGCTATTGTGAAGCAACAGAAAACCCATCAAGAAGTGCACTTCGAGATCACGCCTAAGACCCAACAAACCTTATCTCAATGGATTATTAAGAATTGTCTGACGCCAACCGACTACGTGTTCCCAAGCCCACGTCGTCAAGGTCAACCAATCTCTTACCATTACTACACGACTATGGTTAACAGATGGGTAACGGATATCGGTTTAGATAAATCTCAGTACGGCACACATTCGCTACGTCGCACCAAGGCTTCTTTGATCTACGCCAAAACCAAGAACTTACGTGCTATCCAGTTACTTCTTGGACATGCTAAGTTAGAAAGTACGATTGAATACCTTGGTGTTGAGATTGAAGATGCGCTAAGGATTTCGGAGAGTTGCGAGACGTAAGATTCAATGCCAACGGCTTAAGTTGTAAACATTAATGGCAGTTGTTTGTGTCCCCAACACTATATCTTTCATACAAATATAAGAAGTGTATTTATGACTACTCAGCACATTAAAGTTGGCAGTGTTCCCGATATTATTGAGCTAATGCCAAACCCCAATGAGCAAAGTGATTCTTATCCTTTTACCCTCTCAACGAATAGTACATGGGGAGAACAAGGTTCCGAAGTATCGATAGAGAAATTGCGTCAAAATATCGAGCCTTGGTTAACAGCTCTTTTTCAATCCGAACATTTAAATCTATTGATCGGTGCAGGTTTGAGTACGTCTATTCAAATGTCGGCAACAGGTGCGCCTCCTGCTGGAATGGGGTGGATCAGTGATCTAGCCGTCTGTCAAAGCGAAATAAATGCATTCGCTACAAAAGCTGCCACAGCGGCTGGTCGCGATAAAGGAAATATAGAAGATCAAATAAGAGCTATTAATGAACTTATCAAAGGGCTTGAAATTCTAACAGTGTTAAATAACCCACAACCTGAAAACCCTCCAGCTCCTTTTGTAGCCTATAGAGACCTAAAAGCTGATTTAGATGCAATTAAGGGGGAGTTGTCTCGATGTCTAGGTGAGTTTTCAAAATCTGTCAGTAACGGAGAACACTTAATTAAAAGTGCTGAACCAAAACGAAAAGAGGAAACTTTCAACTATCTTGTGAGCTTCTTAATGAGCTTTGCAAGTAGAACCGCTACACGCGATAGATTGCATATTTTTACAACGAACTACGACCGAATTATCGAGGTTGGTGCTGAACTTGCAGGTTTAAGACTCATAGATCGTTTTGTTGGAAGTATCGCTCCCGTTTTTAGATCCTCAAGATTAGAAGTTGATTATCACTATAACCCTCCGGGAATACGTGGTGAACCAAGATATTTGGAAGGAGTGGCTCGTTTTACCAAGCTTCACGGTTCTCTTGATTGGCACGAACAAGATGGTGCGATTAGGCGCTTTGGTTTACCTTTTGGAGCACGCTCTGTTGAACCGTTTTTAGAAGCAGAAGGTCACGAAAGCAATAGCTATGAACAACTAATGATTTACCCTAATTCAGTCAAAGACAGAGAAACCGCAGAGTACCCCTATGTAGAGCTATTTAGAGACTTAGCAGCAGCGACTAGCCGTCCAAACAGTACATTAGTCACGTATGGCTATAGCTTTGGTGATGAGCATATAAACCGAGTAATTGAAGATATGCTTACCGTTCCATCTACCCATCTCGTCATCATTGCTTTCGGTGACCCGCTCGGAAGAATTATGAACTTCATTAGTAAAAGTGGAAGAAAAGCTCAAATCACTTTACTAATGGGTGACCATTTAGGTGACCTCAAAACTTTGGTTGATAACTATCTACCTAAACCAGCCATAGATAAAGCATCAATAAAGATGGCCGAACTACTAAAGCAGCGAGGCTTTATCCAGTCAGAACACTCAGGTAATGCAACTACCACCGAGGTAACACTATGAGTTACTTGCCTATAGAAAGACTAGAGCAGCTACGAATCGGAACCGTTGGTTTTGTATCGCCTAGTGAAATTAGAGTTTCCTTAGAAATTGATTCTCCAGACTCAGTGTCTCTTCAAGGAGGTTCTCCTCGCAACTTTCCCCGGATAAATAGCTATGTACTGATAAACAGTGATGATGGGTTTCTCGTTGGTCAAGTTGAGTGGATCGCAGTAGAACACTCGCCATATCCAAAGAGAAGAGGCTTGCAAGATTTTGGCTTGATAGATCTACCTTTTCCACTAAAAAAGCTCAGTATCAACCCCGTTGGGACATTGAGAAGCGATAGAAAAAACGATGGCTTCAGATTCACTAGAGGAACAGATGCATTTCCTTCGGTTGGTGATTCAGTACTCCTACCTACTGATAAACAATTAAACTCAATAATCGAATCAGGTGAAAACAGAAGGGTTAAAATAGGAGATAGTCCTCTAGCTAACAATGCAGAAATAAAAATCGATCCCGATAGGCTTTTTGGGCGACATATAGCTGTTTTGGGCAATACGGGTAGTGGTAAGTCTTGTTCTGTGGCGGGGCTAATTCAATGGTCTTTGGACGCAGTTTTACAACAGGGAAAGACCCCAAATGCTCGATTCATAATACTTGATCCTAATGGGGAGTACAGCCGAGCATTTGGCCCAAAGTCAAAATACAAGGGTAAGTTATTACGCGTAGAAGCTAACTCTGATGATGGTGAGCTAGATCTTAAAGTACCATCATGGCTATGGAATAGTTCTGAGTGGGGAGCGTTCACTCAAGCAAGTTCAAAAGTTCAACTCCCATTGCTACGACGAGCTTTGAGGGCGATGAGAAATGATGTGTTGTCAGAAGATGACGTAACAATTCAAGCAAAACATTTTTGCGGAATACTTCTCGTTTCAATAAGGCAACTAGCAAGTCAAGGGCAGATATATGTGAATGCTGGCCCTGCCAAAGGCTTAGTTGAAAGTTTAACGTCATGGGAAAGTAGCCTTTTAACACTAAACGAAAAAATCGACAACCAACCTTTCGATAACCTAATAAGTACGATAAATGCGTATCTATCCTCCAGAAGAGGAATACAGTGGCCTGCTAAGCCTGATGTCGGTGATACAGACAGGTTGATTGCTGACTTAAAACAAGCTCATGTTGCACTTGGCGGCGATGAACAAGAACTTCTCCCGAAAAGTGAAGATACGCCTATTCGTTTTGAAGGTGATGACTTCGTAGCATATCTCGAAGCTTTAGCACAAGAAACAGGAACAGAGCAATTCGTGGAATTTCTTTTGACTCGAATTCGCACAATGTTAGGTGACACCCGAATTAGTGCCGTCACTAAAGATTCGGAGGAACCTATCAGTTTAACTAATTGGTTAGATACTTTTCTTGGGAAGGACACTCATGGTGCTATCACAGTTATCGACCTTTCACTCGTTCCAAATGAAATTATCCATCTTGTAACAGCAGTAATCTCTAGAGTGACTTTTGAAGCTCTTCAACGATACAGGAAAATGAATGGAAAACCATTACCGACAGTAATGGTTGCAGAGGAAGCCCATACATTTATCAAACGATACAAAGAAGAAAGTGAGAGTCAGTCAGTCTCTGATGTGTGCTGCAAAGTCTTTGAAAAGATCGCTCGCGAAGGGCGGAAATTTGGTTTAGGTCTAGTAGTATCATCCCAACGACCTTCTGAGCTATCTCCCACTGTTCTGTCTCAATGTAATACTTTTTTATTGCACAGAATTAGCAATGATAGAGACCAAGAACAAGTCCATAGGCTTGTTCCCGATAACATGAGGGGATTATTAAGAGAGCTACCATCACTACCATCACGACATGCAATTTTACTCGGATGGGCTTCTGAACTCCCCGTTTTAGTTCGAATGAAAGAACTTACTGAAGAACAAAGACCACAATCTGATGATCCAGACTTTTGGAACGTATGGTCTAACTCCACAACTGAGCCACGTGAAGTAAACTGGCAGCCAATCGTTGAAGAGTGGCAAAACCGAGATTAATTTATCTGTTAAAATAGCGCCAAAGATATGCCTTACAACACGAATTAAGGTTAACTAATCTAAGGCGCTTTTGTCCCCGAGCGGACGGTAACCCGGTGTCATAACTAAAATCTGGACAGGACAGAAATGTTTTAGCAGTTTTACTCTTCAAACAGAATAACTAAGTAAACTTCGTTGAGTTACATATGCATCAATGATAATTTTATAGCATAAATAAAAAACAACTAGTTGATTATGCCATGAGTTACATTATCGCAATTTTTATGATCCTAGCAGGACTTGGGATGTGGGGAGTTATTATTTCCCTTTTACTCTCTTGGTGGGCGTTGTGCTTTGGTACAGTAATAATTGGTTTAGTAATGCTCTTTTTGGCACCGCACCTATTATTGCTTCCGTTGCTACTTTCACCTATTGCGAATGGTTTCCTTATGGGTGGTTTTCTCTATTGGAACAACACAAAAGAAAAGATTGAGAAAGAAAAAAATCTTGAATATTTGGAGCCAACTATTTTTGATGAGCCAGAAATTATTGATTGTATTAGCACCGTAAACCAACAAGAACTGGAATCTCAACTATTACTATCTATACATAGTGAAGACTACAACAATACTCATAAGCTAATAGCTAACGGATTTACAATTCGGACTCAAGAGTTTGCAGATAAATGCAAATACCTTATGAAAAAATGTCAAAACCAAGACCTTATCAAATTGATTTCATTTCTTCTAAGAAGAGACAACTACTAGATCTTAAAGAGTACTGATCCGCACCAGCAACTTTAGACACCAAGTTAAGTGAGCCTAAGGCGCTTCTGTCCCAAATCGTAGCTTAAACATCACTTATAGAAAACAAAGGACGCACCATCTAGCAACGTGCCTCCAATTCTTAGCAAGTGGGTCTCGCCATGCCTCTCAAGGGCTATGAGGTTCTGCTCCAAAAATAGCTTGTCCAAAGAGGTTCGTTTCAATAGTTCCATAATATCGAGGGAAATAGATAACGTTTTTTCTGCCTGTTTTCCAATAATGGTGATTTGGCTCGAATTGTCAGCTCGCTCTATTTTTTTAACTTCTACATAGCCCAGATGCTTGATGATTAGCGATGAGGCACTGACTTCTTCTCTGCCATGTGGTTTGAAGGATTGTGACTTTTGATAGTTTATTGATGTGTTGACAATGGTTATGTAGTAATTTTTTGAACTTTTAGCAATTCTATACCAAGCAGAGGTAGTATCCTGTTCAGCCTTGCATAATTTATTAACAAGCTTGGCACTATCTTCGATGAGTTTATATTCTTGACCATCAATATTCATGGTGAATATCCATCGGCTTTCTTCTTTTTGGGTGGAAAAACTTATATTCTTGTTTTTTTGGCTTATTAGACGTTGTATTGGCTCTTTTACATCTAACTCTCGAGGTGCTGGCTTAATGTATTGCTGGCGAGTATCCCGCTTCACTCTACCGAACATTATCCAGTCAAATAGACCACATGTAATTGCTATTTCTGCTTTGCTCTCCCCTACAGGGCGGCCATACAACAATAAAGATTCTATACTTTTGCGTTTAAACTGTTTTTGCCTCATCAACGCTGGCTTAATATCAATTTCAAATGTATCACGGCTATCATCAGCTTCAGCCAGTACTGTATATCCTTCTTGAACATCAGAGCTTACTATGTTTTTGATGAGAAGAGGTTTCCAGCCGCCATTCTCTAATATCGGTTTTGTATTTTTCTTTGACTGTAGAGATGTCATCGAAACCGTGCATGGATGTTTCGGCCAAGGTGGCCCTAGAGAGTCAAAAAACACTCGTGCACCATTTGGGTGTTCGTAGTAGTAGACGCTAGCACCGCACTTTGGACAATTCGCGTTAGGTATAGTAAATGCTTTAGATGCACCGTAATAAGCATTAGTAGAAACAAAGCCTTTAGGCCGTTTGGGTTTAACTACGTTGGCTTTGTTAACATCAATTTGCTTTCCATTCTTAATCGGCACTATACGACCATCAATTGTTCTGAATACAGTGGACATTGTTATCTTAAGCCTATGACATTCTAGTAAAAACAGAGTAACTAAGATTCCGCTAGCAATTTTTATCTTAAATCACAGTTAATAAAAAAATCTTTGAAGGGGCACTTGCTACCTTTCCGACAGTCTGAACTAGTGATTTAAAACTTTAAGACTAACTCGCTTCTGTCCCTGAGGAACGATAGAAATCCCTATAGGCCACTTCTAAGTCTTGATTATGGACTGTTGACATCCCCCATTCGAAGAGTACTCTTGTAATAGGGCGTCCGCCTTACTTGCGTATGAGTAAAAACAGACATTTCAATAAATGATTATCTATTAATGAATTAATTTAATGACCTTTGGCTGATTAATATCGACTCAAAAGGTTTAAACGTGCGCCCGGAGTCGATCTAAAAGTCGGAGCATTAATCATGTTAGATAAGCAACTCGTACATGCCTTTCATCAATCATTAAAAAATTACTTACCGGATCTTAAATTAGGTCAATCCAGAGAAGTGGTTGCATCTTTTTATGGATTTAAATCTGCGGCTAGCTTGATTAAGGTTGGTTTCGTGCTATCTGAGTATGACCTTGATAGCCGACAAGCAGATTTTTATGACGATGAATTTAACCAACACAATGAAACACCATTATTATTAACCAACGAAAAAAACGTTCGACATCGCCTTAGAAGGCTATCTAAAGCTGTACTAGCAGATGCAAGATTAGAAGAGCAAGTCCTTCTACATATACGTAATAACCTGTTTCTAAAGAACTGTAAGTTCTACAGTTGGAATGAGATCGAACCATGGATGGTAGATAGTTTAGGTGAGGAACTAGTTGAAAAATTGAGCCATGAAGGTAATGCAGCCGCTGCGTATTCATATGCTGTTCATCACTTCGATGGGATTGAAATAGACGATAATGCAGGCCCGCACGAGGACTACTGGTATAAGAAGTACATTTCTGGCGAAGTCTTGGAAGGGGGCGCTCTCCGCTTTGCAAAAGAATACGAAGAAAAACTATCTGTTCAATCCGAGTATCTATCACTACTAAAAAGAGCGGCTGAACTAGGAAGTAAAGAAGCAATGATGCAACTCGCTGAAAACACTGATGACGTAGAGGTAATTCGAGAGTTGGCTAAACAAGGTTACTACCCAGCAATTGAGTTTGCTTATGAAGTCTATAGTGACACTCAATATGAGGAATTGCTTGCATTTAGCGGAAATACAGCAGCTATTCTTAATCTCATGGAAAAATACGAACATTCCTCAAAAGAAAGTGAACAATATAAACTCATTTTTTTGAACGAGCTAGCCAACCTTTATGGTTATTACCCGACCCAATCGATTGCTGATAATGATGAAGATTATGGGCCAGTATTCATCCTTTATGAAGGTATATCTCTGCCTAAAGTAAGCAAAGAATTGGAGCTGAAAGCGAAGGCAGAAGCTCAAAAGGTTTTCAACCAACATAACTACTAATTAATAGCAAAAGCAGCTTTCGAACTTTGCACGGGGCTGCTTTATCGTCTAAGGTTGCACATTCGAAATATAAACATTTAGGTTACAGACTCTAAGGCGCTTCTGTCCCAGAGTAATGACAAAGTACAAGTGGTTATTCCTCCGAGCAGGGCTGGTCAGGGTGTAATACAAAGGCACGTTGTACTAGCTTGGGTTAGTGCTGACATTTCTATTTTTAAATTAGACTAGAAATGGTTGATATTTTGTTCACTATATTGTTCGCCCCACTTAACAACTTTGCCTTCCCGTAAGGTAATTTGATATGTACGTGGCCAAGATGAAATTGCATGCTTCATTTTTTTGTAAATGAGATACTCCTCTCTTAAGTCGCCATCTGCACTAACAGATACAGGTGGCCCTAAACGCTCGATAACTTGAGATTTAGTTAACCCTAACTCTAGATTATTTAGCTCAGAAGCTGTCCCGTAGACAGCAGCTTGGCAACCAGTAAGTATAAGTGTCACTACGAGAAGAATTCTTTTTAACATAAGTTACCTATTTGTATTATTTCCAACCAGAATTTAGGGCGCTTGCTAGATCAGGAAACACGTCTCCAGATAAAACTGAGCATGAATCAGTTCAAACTAACACCTTAATATCTTTAAAGCTTAGATGTGCTTGTGCATTGGTCGTTATTTATACCATAACCTGAACAACCCCAGAACTCACCAAACTTTCCTTGACGTTTCTTCATCGGACGTCCGCATTTACTACAGATTTTTAACCTATTATTACAAGCTGGATTATTACAAATACTCGCATCCCTTGTGTCGATAGATGGTGCTCTACATTTACTGCATACTCGGGCTTTACCAACGTTACAACCAAGGCCAGAGCTACACGAGTAAAACTCGCCATATTGTCCTTGAACTAACCTTAAGTATCCATCTTCACAATTTGGACATTTGAAAATCCTTCTGTACTGCTCTTGAAAAGCTGAAGAGGCAATGTTTAGTTCATATTTTGGGGCTAGCAGCTCTGTTATAAAATCTGATGGGGCTGATGGATTAGCAATGATATAGCATTTTTTCTTAGCACGGGTAATGCCTACATAGAGTAACCTGCGTTCCTCTGAATGGGGGTAGGAATCTAAAGATGGTAGCAGGGCTTCAATTATTGCATCATCTCTATTTTCGTTGGGAAATCCGCTCTTGCCCTGAAAGAAGCCAATCAGAATACAATAATCAGCTTCAAGCCCTTTAGATTTGTGGAAACTCCAAAAATTGATATTGTCAGTTAACCTTTCTTTTGAAAGGACTGACCTTGTATCGGTAAGAAGGTAGTTATATCGTGCGATTACGGCGATGCTACCATCAGCATCATAGACTCTAATTTTATCTACTACCTCTTTTACTCGTTCATAGACACCATCCTGCATTCCTACCTTGTCATCGAGCAAGAAGACTTGCGATTCATCAACAGTCGTATGCGTTTCAATATGTTTTTCATATTGTTCAGGGTTCGCCATGATGAATTGACCTGCGGTATTAGCGATGCTGTTGTTGTATCGGAATGTCTTTTGGAGTTTTGTGAGTGAGTAGAGGCCAATCATCTCACCAAAACGAGTCGTCAGCTCTAGCTTACCTCCTGAAAAGCGATAAATAGATTGCCAATCATCTCCGACAACTGTGAGTGAGGGTTTTGGGCCTTTAGAGATAATTGACTTAATAAACTCCATTCGAGCCGCTGAGATGTCCTGAAACTCGTCGACAAGTACATATTTCCACTTAGGCTGATATTCACCATCGTTTACCACTTGAATAGCGCGAATGATCATATCATCAAAATCTATAGCATTTTGATGTTGCAACTCCTTGACGTATCCTTGGTGTAGAGCGTCTAATAAAGCCGAATATTTCTTAGGTTGTTGAATTTTAGACTTCTTAAACCTAGCAAGAATCTCTGCCTGTTCAAGTCTCTCAACCCTGATTGCACCGAGCGCTTTTGTCATGAGGTCGCTCCAAGATGAGAGTGCTTTTTGGTCGTTTAACTTCTTGAAAATGTCATTTGGGTGCATTGGATTGCATACAATACCTAGCTCAGTTAATTTTTCCTTCAAGCCTGATAATAGTGTGCCCTCACACCATTCATAATGAAATGTCTCTATTAATGTTGTTCCGCATTCAATATGAAGCTCTCGTTTTTTCTCTATCCCGTTGTTATAAGCGATTTTATCAATGTCAACACGAGTGTTCCCATTTCTATCAATTCCGAAGTGCTCTAGATAAATATCAGCTTCGGAGAGGTAGAAGTCTGGCTTGTAGTCAAAGCCTATATCAATCCGTCTTTTACTAACGTATGGAGCTTCATATTTGTAAGGGATCTGGTTTACATACAAAAAGTTGGCGATTAATAGTTCTTGGTAACCCCTGACCTTCTCATTGTTGAGGGTTCTGAAATCGTTATCCCTTACATACCTTTCATATTCTGCTTTCGACTTGAAATCGAATGGGTTAATGGGTGGGTTGGATAACTCAATAAGGTCAAAAATACGGCTAGGATCTTCGCTGATATATGAATGTATCCAGCTTGTGACCCATTGCTTTAATGCAAAATCATCTTCTGTGAAGATGCTCATGTTTGTAGGTATACCAGCCTCACGGAGTAGATGTCGTCCAAGGGCGTGGAATGTTGAAATATGAGGAGATGAGTCTAAAGAGATATTACCTTTACTTGCTTTGTCTGAGAGTCGATCTTTAAGCTCATCTGCCGCAGCTCGGTTATATGCTAAGACAAGTATTTCAGATGGTCTTGCTAAGCCTCTATCAATAAGGTCTAGAGCTTTTGCAACCATTACCGATGTTTTGCCTGTGCCAGCCGCTGCCAACACCATGTTGCGATCGTTTGAGCGCAGAACACCAAGACGTTGCTCTTTTGTTAATGGATTAGACTCAACAACATCGAAAAACTCTTCACGTTGAGATAGCTGATAGGTCTCATGATATTTTCTGATTTTACTCGCATCAACTGGATGAAAACTAGTTATCTCTTCGACTCTTTCCATATGTTCTCTGGATAGGTATCGCTTCCATTCATTAGGCTGTGCCTGATAGCTATCATTCAAGTTTTGACATAATTCAGCAATTTGCTCCATCCAAGAGTCTCTAGGATAATGTTTAATAACATTAGTACTGAACTCCGAGAACATAGGTGTAATATAATCAGTAACTTGATCGGAAATAATGTTGTTTATCTGGTCGAGAAACTCTTCAGACCCTTTTTTTGCTAGGTATTTGATTCTAATTGGGCGTCCATCAACTTTCAGATTTATCCTTGATCCAAAGAATGAACTTTCAAGCAAGGCAAAAGAGTTGGTGTTGCTCAATGAGTACTCAGAGCGGCCATTTTTCCCATTTCTGTAGATTGTGTTGTTCTCGATTGAAAACGACTCGACACCTAGTAACCTTCCTATAAAATTAGTCTTTAATATCATGTAATTATGAGAATGTTTTAGCTTTAGCATAACTTCATTGCATCAGTTAGATTTGACATCCACTAACCCGTTGTTCACTTTTTGTAATTATCAACCTTATAGCTAGTATATTGCATTAATAGCTACTGGTGACGTCTGCCGTTACTTTATCCTATGTACTAGGATATCATTTAGCCAAACCTCTTTTCCCATTTCTCAGTATTAGAAATGCTTGTTCGAATGAATGCTAGGACTAGTGAGTTCTTCGAAAGTGCTGACGCAGTTTGGAGTACAAACATTTTAGGGTAATTAAACTAAGGCGCTTTTGTCCCAAACAAAGGTAAGGTTTCTCTATGTTCGAACGCCGCATTAGTTCAAATTTCAACTAAACCACAGATAAACAGTGCGAATGAAACAGATAAAAGATATCGTTATTAGTGTGGGAAGTTCCATTGTTAATGGTGAGCCAGCGGGGGTGGCTCTTTAGCAAGGCCTAAACCTAACGTTATAGGACGTAGTCCTCGAGGAACACTAGTAGTAGCAATAGATAAATCTCCCCACTTGCTACGAGTGCGATCTTACACTAAATGTGGTTAGATTTCATTAGCGAATGGTACGTTTCGAGCTTAATTACAGAGCTGTTCTCTCTTTCTTCCTGCTCGAGTAGTGCCAGTGAGGTAGGCTCTAGAATCTGCGCAGCCGTAAATCGAGCGTAATCGCTATACCCATTCTTCTGAACCAGCTTTTTACTGTAAGTGAGTAGATTAGAAAAATGTGAATATACCTTCGTGACGTGCGAGAAGGTGCTACTTTTGTAGTGCATGACCATTGGTTTAGTTAAAAGAAAAGGCTTGGTATTACCTCTGTGGTTTAATCCAGAATTACTAAATTTTACGACCTTGCCTTTGTCGAACAGGAAATATCGGCCAACATCAAACCAGTAGCCACTATCGGCAATGGCTTCTACTTTCAATTTACCTAATTCACCACCAACTAGGTGCTGAGTTTTCTCCCAAAAATCTTTCTCTGAATCTTTTGGAAACGAAACATGTACACAATCAGTATTTATGTAGCACAACTCTATCTTGTCTATTCTTAATAATTCTTCTAATAGAGTAAGCATTTTAAGTCTAACCTTAGCCATAACTTGTGATGACAAACTATAGGCGGAAACTTTGGAATAAATGTCCACATAGCGAAGTGTGAAACCTTTAGAGTTTCGATTAAGGGAGAAATGACTACGTTTGAAAAAATTCTTTACGGATGCTTCTTTCGAGAAATCTAAGTCTATACCAAACTCTTTTCTTAGGAAGGTAGAAACCTCATTTAGGTTTCTAAACTCACGGCTTTTAAAGCTTTTGGAATTAGTGATACTGTGAAGCATAGCGAGTTCGAGTTTATACTTTTTTTCTAATGTTTTTTTGCCTAGATTTTTGGAGCGTAATCGTTTTTTATACAGGTCGGTACTTTTCTTGTATAGTGGATGCCCGATGGTGGTTTTTGAGATATAACCACTATCAATCCAAATAGTTGAAAAATGTTTGTGATAATACTCTATTTCTTCTTTGTGAAGTGTAGCTTCAATCTCGTTGATGCCGGAAAGAGAAAAAGCATATTTTTTAAAATCTTTTGTAAGCCTAAAAAGATGATAACTTCTAATGAAAGATGATTTAGGGTTCCTTAAAGCTACTTTATAGATTCCTTCGGAGAGTTCATTTCCATCATAAGCAGCTTTAATTGATACAAACTCTAAATGTTTAGGATCAATAAAATCCCCCTTTAAGCAAGAAGCAAACATCGAGTTGAAGTCTAAAGCGACGATAGTCCTGTTTTTTCTAGCTTCAAGGAACCTGAAAACCTCTTGGTAAGGTTCACTGTAAGCAAAATAGAACTTGCTATCAAACTCATTCTTCATGTAGAGCTTGTTTACCAGAGTATTCCTAAAACCTTGAGTTACTACTTTTGAGAACGAATGGTTTTGTAACCCCAAAGATTTAGCATAATGAAGAGAATTGATTAGGTTATCTAAGTTTATTTCTAAGTCGTTACTGTACTTGATATAACTAAAGAACGGATAATAGGATTCGATGCTGCAAACCCTAACATTATATCTAACAGCAAACTCCTTAATGTTTAGCAGCTCACGGTCAGTAAGCACCATATGCAAGCACTCACTGTCTTTGTTGTTGTACATGAACTCTTCACTAGGAATGCAATATTGACCATTGTAAATAACATGGCCATTACTGGATATTGCAATAATCTTCCTATCAATACGTTTATTCTTTTTCTTCCTTAAAAAAATGAAAGATGGCTCTTCGCGAGGGGCGTCAAACACATCAGGTGAGGTTACTAAACTTACTTTTCTCATTTATATTTCTTAAAAATAACTCTCTGTACTGCCACCTTGTCGAATGGCTGCTTTAGATTGATCAGCTCTTTCAAAGTCCATCTTTCAGCTTCAGGACAGAAATGAAGCAAGCTTCTAAGGTGCCTTTTCTTCCAATGTTGAATATATTTTCTATTCAACATCTTTACATAAGGAACTGATGAATTATGTTTTGAATCGAGATTATTTTGGATTAACTCGCCCTTAATCAGATCTATGTTCTTTTTCCTGACATCTGATATTGCAATATGCAACCTACACAGTGAAAGCAACTTTCTCATCACTTCTCTGTCTAAGTGATCGATTTGCTTACCTTCATCTAGAGAGCATTGATGTATAAAACGCTGTAATGTACCTACACGATTATAGACACTATTACGATTTTTATTGTTGTAGGCGTCTAGAACAATCTCATCAAGCTTTTTAATGTGGTTAAGAGTGAGATTTATACCTAAATCAGTAGCATGCACAAAGATAATATCCTTAAGGACATCCTTCTGCATAGCTACTTCCGCATAGTCTTTAGATAAACTTTCGTATTGACAATATCTATTTGCAATGTATGACATATTAGAAATCAATACGTTAAAAAAATGATACGACCTATATGCTTCACTGGAACTAAAACTTTTCGAAAAGGCTTCTTCAGCCATTTGTATTTCATATTTAGAAGCGAGGTCATCTGCCTTTGAGAGTTCTACATCTTCCCTTGAGATTTCGACATCTTGCAATTCATCATCTTGCACCCGATCCCAATTCCAATAGATCCCATCTCCAAGGTAATAATACATTGGGTTCATCGTACCAGATAAGCTCATAAGTATTCCTAATCGAAATTTGGTATTAATGTGGGCAGGTTATCAAAGATTTAGGTAGTGTGCTACGACGCACACGCTTGTACGGTGGTGTGAGATTGAAATCAACCAATCGCTAGATAACTCTGGTTCTGACGATTTGATAGATAGAGTTAGCTCACACTCTTTTTCACCAAGGCTGGCATTTACTACATGAAACAAGTTCATTCTGTCTTCAGAGTTTAGCTTATCAATATACCGAACAAATTCCTCCACTTTAGGCTCCTTCTTAGAATTCAGTAACGATGGATTAAAACAGAGATTTCTTTAAATCCAAACTGATTTGTTTCCAAACTACCTTTAGAAGGTAGGCTTTGGTGTGTGTAATGGTGTGTGTAATGGTGCGTATGATGGTGGCTTTGATGTGATGGTCGCACCTCCCTTCTAACATTGCTGTACCACACTACAGGTACAGCCATTAACGGGCAATGAGCGAATTTTAGAGCGGGTGTTCTATGGCGCTTTTGTCCCGTAGCGAAAGACCGCGGACGAACCAACACTATTTCAACGAAAAAAGAAAACCACTGCTAGTTCTTCAACATCAGGTGTGAATGAAATTGAGTAATTCACCTCTAAAATGATCGCTTACAGGGCAAAAAACTTTGCCCTTACATTGAAAACTATGACTGTATGGGCATAGCATAGGCAAGTTCATGAACTAATTGTCTAAACAACGATTCTTTGCCCTCTGGGATAATTAACTGGTCTTTTCCTACGCGTTGGCACAATTTCTGTAATTTAGGTGCTGACGCTATGTTCTTTGCTATCGACTCGGTATCGCATTTCAAAAGTAAAAAACGCCCCTCTAATCGTACTGCATTCTTATTGCTCTCTAACGTTTTGAAGAGGTGCTCAATTTGAGTCGGGAAATATGGTTGTTCATCTCTTTCAGATAGGAAAGATTGTATTTCTTCTAAGTCACCACCATTTTCGAGGTGTGAGAGTATCTTGCTTGTGCATAGCTGCCAGACTTGGTCGGTAGCTTCATCCGCATAATTAGTAAGAAATACTCGCTCACTTGTAGTGGGTGGCTGCATAAACTGAACACGATACTTCGGCAATAATGCGATCGATGTTTTCGTTGATTCGGATACATCGATGTAGGTATCAACCACTCCAAGCACATAGGCTCCGAGCTTTGTAAGCCTGATATATTTTAAACCATCATAAATGGACAAATAATCTAGGTCATATTGCCCCCAACGGTCATAGTAATTATCTTGAGCGCCCTCCGGCGTTACGTAAGCTATGTCGACGATCCCTAGAGTCGCGAAATACTCCATAATTAAACAGCGAGAGTAAGCATTAGTAAGAAAGGTACCGTCATGAATGCGGCCATACGTGGAATCACCAATATACAAGCTATAGGGTTCAAACGTAATATTAAAGAATTGCCCCTCAACCGCCATTAATCTCAGATAGTCATCAAAAGAGACCCATTCTTCAGGTGGGCAAGATCGCAATGTTTCTATACAAGCATCCCTGCGGCTCAGAACATTGGTAAAATATTTCTGACCTTTTCCTTTTTGCCCTTTAATCTGATTGATACGTGAGAACTCGTCAAATTTGCTTCGATCTTTCCAGTCCAAGAAAAGCTGTTTAATGACGTCACAATGTCGTTGTTGAAGAGCGGCTTTTTTTAGGTTGATTTGCAATTCGCCCTTTGTCTCTTTGAACCATAGAGCAGCTCTTAGAATTTGAATCCAACCAAAAGCCTTTATACTTTTCGCTGATTCGTCATCAAGTGATGTTACCTTTTGATACGGTTCATTGAGTTGGTTGCACAGTTGGTTGAGCAATGTTTTAGAAGGCAGCCCAGTTTTCGGACTGACTTTTAACTTCTTAACCTTAATAGTGTTAAGAAGAACGTTAAGCTCCGCTTCCGTGTATTGTGGGGTTTCTGACGTTTCAATCTCGTCACCATCGACAATTGCCGTTGGCACAGAGAAATGTGGTGGCAATGGAACATGAGGTTTCAAAAAAGCTAATAGGTCATTAGGTATTCTGCGTGAAGATCCGTAACGGCGGTCAGGATAAAAGAACGGAGATAAAGCTTTGTCACCGTTATCTTTATCTCGACTTCGATACAACGACCAGTCTTCTGTACTAGGTGGTTCTTTTTGATATTTTGACCAGAATACGAAACCGTCCATATAACCTGCTTGATTGTGAACGGCCTCTTGCAAAGCAAGCTTCTGAACCTCTGAGAGGTGGTTCCAAATTAGCTGTAGGTTGTCTGGGTTCATCAATGCATTAAAGAGTACACTTGCAACTTCTGCTTTGCGACTGGGGATAGCACAAGAAAAGGGTAATGACTTGATACGAAACTTCAGGTCATCGACGGTGCTGTAATCAATAAGGTTTTGAAAATTATCCATGCTGTTATTAGCTCTCTTGATATCTTCAGGAGATTTTATACTACCCCCCTTAGCTCTTCTTCCTTATTTTCGAAAAAGCGTACTTTGCATGGCTTAAATAAATGCAAATTCAATGGAAAGTGTGATTTTGCTAAGGCACTTTTGTCCCATAGCTGGGTTGTTAGATGCTAATCCTGAGTTGGAAGGGACTAGCTAATGCTAATTCCGATCTGGGATGATGACCTAAATGCTAATTCTGATCTTAGGTTCTTGAGTTGTTGGCTACTTATTGGTTTCTGCCCCAAAGATAGGAGTCGTGTAGATCAGTGTCTAAAAATAAATATTTTGCGCGATTAAGCTCAATGTAGTGGCGTAGTGAATTTGGCCACCCTATTTGAGTTTAAGAGTACGGCCACCTTTAGCCACTTTATCCAAACATTCTTAACAAAAAAATAACAGCTTTTGACCTGAACACCGTTTCTCATCATTTGATGAATTGTCTTCTTGAACATTTAGATTATTGTGCTCTAGACTAAAGCAGTGTGATACATCAGTGGCCTCATGTGCGTGATAACAAGCATGAGGCTGTTGATTTTGTTTTCCCAATGCTCTAATTGCATTAACCTTCTTGAGCTTCTGCTACTAGCTTCAGTAACTTAGCAGCCAGATACGCAGAGTTGTCCTGCTTGTATACCGTAATGCTGTCGCAATACTGGACTACAACATTGCCATTTTTTCCCATAACCACAGAGGCTAGCGCCTTCTCCTGTAGGATTGTTTGCATAAATCTGATGGAGCCTTCTTCAAATTCTTCTTGTTGTTTATCATCATTCATAACTTTACCTGTTCGATAGCTCGGATTTGACGCAATAGTTGTGGTGTTACCCCCTTATTCGATGGGCTTTTTAAATGCAGGTGTTGCAGATGATTCAGTTCCCAGTAATACAAATCCCCACAACTGCGCCACTCACTGACACGAGCTATCTCAACGTGTTTTCGTATGCGTGCAATATGGTTATCACTCCCCATTCTTAATTTTCCAGTCCAGTCGATATCAGGAGCAAGGGATGAGCGCCTAAAAATGTTTCTATCACTAATTAATTTCCATGCACCTTTAGGTTCTACTGGATAAATTAACATTCCTGCTAATTTGGCAGCCTGCTCTAGAAGCCTTGCAGACAGGGGATCGTGTGGTATTGACTCCATCACCTCTGAGCTTTTTTTATAATGACCTGATCGGTATGCATCGCGTATAGACTCAATACTGTTGATAAAGCGTCCTGAGTATAGGAGCGAGAACGCGTTGATATATAGAACCCTCATAAATTACCTCCTATTCGATAATATAGTCCTACTGCGTAAATAAATTTACTTCGTTTTTTTTATTCATAATCGTATGCACTAATATAAATAAAAGTATTATTTTTACCCTATAAAACAATATGTTGTCATTTTTATCTGATTCTGTATACTCATATTTGCCACTCATGGCAATGGTGCGTCTGCTGTAAAAATGAGGGTACCTATTTGGTAATAATGAATCCATGGCTGGGGTATGCCGTATCAACAAAATCAGACGCGTTCGGTAAATTAGCCAGCTATAAGGTGAGTTATGTTAACCAATGCATTTGCTTCTTTCTCTGAGGTATCGACCAAGATTCTATCTGATATTTTTAAGACGGAATTTCGTACTATCCCACTAGAAAATAGGCGATGTTCTCTAAATCAAGGATTTCAGCAACTTGCTAGAAACGCTGGATTCAATTGTTATCAGTCCATGCAAAAACAAGAGTCGGCACTGATCAGGACTGAAGAGCTAATTGAGGCGCTCAAATTTGCAGGACTAAGTGATGAGTTAGCAAGCAACGCGCGTTATTCTAGACTCCTAAAATGTGATGTATTCTGTGGCTCTGACCAGCAGTTAAGTGCTGCCGTTGATCCTGATGGCATAGTATTAAATACTCCATTCCTATCAAAATCATCACCATATATTCCAGATTTTGAGTTTTATGCTCTTAATGTTCATGGTACAGGTGGCATATGGATGACCTTGGATGAATGGGATAATTTTGTTGAAGATCTGGAAGATAATTTAGATTTTAATGGTGACCTCGAATATCAGATTGAGGAAATCTGGAACAAAAACACTCCTGACAGTTGTGGAGAGTTGTTTCTGAGTTCCAATCCAGATTGGGATGAGTTAGCCGATTGCACAGAAGGGATACTGCGCGCGAGAGTGTTAGAACATGCGGGACATACGCCACTTGATTTATTGTATGACTATTTCAGTTCCGAACGTCGTGCATAGCTGATGTGATGTTTAAGGAGAGTGACTTACCTGACTCACTCTCTGTCACAGAATGCGTTTATTATAATAGTGACCTATTCCAACCTGACTGGGCACTTCATCAAGCGACATGTTGCTTGATGAAGTGAACTGGGCTTAAATAACTAAGCGCACTGAGCCTACTCGTAAGAATAAAATCAACCTCAATGAACTCGAAGACCGTTTGGCGCATCTCATCTTTGGTCATGATCGGCTCGTATTGGATCTCTTTAACTTTCACACAATGGAAAAAGCTCTCAATACAGCCAGTCTCCCAGCAGTTTCCTTTTCTAACCACGTGCTACTTTAAATTGTAATTCGTTATTCAGCCTCGATAGTCTTTTGAGTTATATGGGTTATTTCGAGCACTATGAACAAGCCGACTCAGGGGAGCCTCGACGGAACTGGGCCATAGATAGTACATCACAGGCTAGCGTAGCCATCATCCACGTACCCATAGACCAACCGATCACTTGTCGTGAGTAAAGATCAAAGATGATAGTCAAGTACAGCTAACCTTCGCTTGTGGCAAAATATCTGATATCACCCACCCATTTTTGATCCGGAGCCGTGCGGTAACGACCAGAGACAACTGGTGCTAAGCGACGGACATTTTATGTTTGCTGCAATAGTTTTGCATTAAGGCTATTACCATTATCTGCCAATTCTTTACGGATGCACCTTTAACTATCTCGGCCTTTGCTGTTGTTGAAAGCTTTTCCGTCCTTTGTATCCGTTTCCTCGCACTGGAAGGCTATTCTGATGAATAGCACTTTTAGAGTTTATCTTGGTTTTTATGACACTATCGACATGAATATGTATAGTACTCAATGATACAATTTGTGATCTTTCCCGAAGAAAGTTGATTGTTTTTAGTTTGATAAAAAGGGCTGGCCAAGCGGCGAGCTAGGGGATTTGCTCAAGCTATGTTTAGCGCTCAAAATTGAAGGCTTAGATAGTGTCGTGAAGCCTTTGAAGCGTATGTAACTAGCCACAGAAACTCCCACTCTTAATGAAAAGACTTATTATGAATTTTGATATCGATGCACTGAAACATCACCAATTGGTCGAAGATGGTAAACTAGAGGGATGTTACATTCATCAGCCAGCTCAAGGTAGCCAACACAATGACAAAGCTGTTTTGGCAGAGCGCCAAGCGTTGGAAAAGTTGGGATATAAGGTAATACAGGTTAAAGCTAAAGGCGGGACAACAACGTTTGCCGAGGCGATGCAAAAGCTTGCGAAGGAAATTGGTCACCTGCCTAAGGAGTAAGTGAGTGTAATCTGCCACAGCCTCCCTAGTTATTCCACGATACCATGTGTTTTCATTCAAAAGAGCCAGACCGTTAGGCTAACTCTTTATTGCCCAAAAAAGAACTGGAATAAATACTCTACAAAATTTGGTTCGTACGTTTTACCCTACGAAAAGTTATCCGATTGAATGTAACTCAACACTATTGAGCCTTCATTGTGCTTGTTTGATTAGTCAAACTGCCTATTTAATTGGTTAAATCATCATGCAATCTTGTTGGGGATGATAAATCACTGAAAATATTGTTATTATCCTTTTTATTTATCAGTAAAACCGACTCCCATGAGATATGAATCCTCTCCTGTAGCCCCAGAAGAAAGACAAGAAACCACTAGAGAACGAGCAGCACGTCAACGCTGAGAACGTCAGGAAGAGCTGAGATCTACCGCGAGCGATGAGAAACGATGGGCTGAAAATAGAGAGCGCGTTCTTGCTGAACGCAAAGCGGTCCAACAAGCTTACGACCTAACAGAAAAAGAATGGAACGATGATTTACAAAAGCAAGCTAAAGAATATCAGTGGGACACCTCTCAACAAGAGAACGTGAGTATTGCGGTACTGACTGTTGAAGAAGGTAACGAGTATTTAGACTTGCTCATCAAAGACTCGCATGGACAACTTTCGAACGGCAAGGACTACACTGGCGTAGGCATGGGGCTTAAAGGCGCTTATGAGGTCGCTAAAGAGCTTGGCGGTTGGGGGCAACCGCTAAAGCTGTCAATATCAATGGTGTAATGAATATTGTGGTTGAGAACTACAAGCCTAAATATTTAGACCTAGGTATCCGTTGGCAAGAAGCAACACCACAAATGCTTAAAATTGGTCATGCTCTAAATACTGTTCAAGGCAATGTCAGTTTCTTGAAAGGCAACATCTATGTTGAACTTGTGTTTAGTGGTGCGGTTAATGCGGTTGACTACATTCTACATGATGAAAAAACGCTAGGTGAAGTGGTCGGCCAATTTACAGCGGATATATCTAAGGGCATTGCCGCAGGAGTTATCGCTCAAGGAATAACTATTCTGGGAGTCGCAACATTAAGTACGGTACTTGTTGTGCCAACCGCTCTAACACTTGGTATTTTCGCTGTTACTGCGTTTATTGTAGGAAAGGAAATATCTAAACTAGATGACCAATTTAAATTCACGGAACCGATGAAGAATCAAGTAGAGAAAACTATTAATGATTTCTAATGAAAAATTTAACCGAAGACTAAAGATAAAGCGTTGGCTTAAAGTGATGGCTAGTTGGCCTCTTATGGTTTTTATGGTGTGGTTGAGCTACAGCTCAATTAATGAGTTAATTAGCATTAACAACTCAATCGGTATCATTCCTAAAGTAAAACTAGCAGGTTTAGTGAACAATGTTGCTTCTTTTGTAGGCCTTCTAATATTTGGTTTTATAGCGATCATTCCCATAGCTATGCTACACAGGTCAACAGAACTATTACTAAAAGTACCATTTTCGACAAAAACAGGGCTATATTCTGTAGCGATAATAGTATTAAGTTCTATTGCCTCTGCCATATGGTTAGATAACAACACGAGAGAAAAAATAAAGCAATATGACTATATTGAATGTACTTCTGAACAAGAACTTACATTAAAATCCTCAAGTCGGACGTATGTTTTAGACCCTAGTTCGTGCGATTAAATTATCTTTCAAGCTCTTGGCACAAGCACCCTGCTAGCGTATGTACATGTCATTCGCTAGCTCTCAATACTTGAAGTTATCCATTAGTTGCTAATATTCTATTTGTCGTAACGCATTTTTCGCCAATTATAAGCTATAGGGTTTTCTCAAGCTGTATTTTGCTTTACAGGAGTCAGAATGCCTGGCTCCTTTTCCCTTTGCTTGTCGCGAACGCTACCATCTTGGTCGTAGAGTATTGGTTATCGAAACCATTAACTCATGTTAGTGAAAGGAAGTTCCTGAACCCTATAGTGCTTCTTTCACCAATCTTCTGTTTGGGCCATTATCTCTAACATCCAGACGCGAAATAGCATAAGATACACGGCCTTTACTAGCACTGAGCCACTCATTGTAATGACAGATAAAACACAGCAAGCGACATTTGCCGATCTTGGCCTGATTCCAACATTAGTCGAGCGACTAGAAGCGTTGGAATACAGCCAACCGACGCCCATTCAATCCCGTTCTATTCCTGATATCCTTGAAGGGAAAGATATTATTGGTGGTGCCAATACGGGGTCTGGTAAAACCGCTGCTTTTTCGCTGCCAATCTTGCAAAAAATTGTTCAGCAAGACGAATCAAACAATCGCCGTGGCAACTTCGTTTCCCACCTGATTTTAGTACCAACTCGTGAGTTGGCATCACAGGTGGCATATAACGTCAAATCTTACTCATACCATCTCAGAGATAAGATCAAAACGGTTGCCGTATTTGGTGGTGTATCGGTGAACCCACAAATGCTGGCGCTTCGTGGTGGCTGTGACATCATTGTTGCAACGCCGGGTCGATTACTTGATCTGGTATCCAGTAACGCGATTAAGTTGGACCAAGTAAAAACGCTTGTTCTTGACGAAGCCGACCGTATGTTGAGCCTCGGATTTACCGAAGAACTGAATAAGATTCTTGCGTTACTCCCAGAGAAGAAACAGACGCTGTTATTTTCTGCAACTTTCCCTGATAAAGTGACGACGTTGGCTCAGCAGTTGCTCCGCGACCCTGTTGAAGTTCAGTTGCAGAGCGCAGAAGCCAGCACTTTGGTGCAGCGCGTGTTTAGTGTAAATAAAGGTGAGAAGACGGCGGTACTCGCGCACTTAATCAAACAGCATCAGTGGCGACAGACTTTGATTTTTGTGAACGCTAAGAATGCCTGTAACCATTTAGCTCAAAAGTTGTCAAAACGCGGTATTACCGCTGAAGTTTTCCATGGTGATAAAGGGCAGGGCGCTCGTACTCGTGTCCTTGACGGTTTTAAGTCTGGCGAGATTCAAGTTCTTATTGCCACTGATATCGCAGCACGCGGCCTTGATATTGAAAAACTTCCAGTGGTGATTAACTTCGATCTTCCGCGTAGCCCTGCTGATTATATGCATCGAATCGGTCGTAGTGGTCGTGCTGGTGAAGTAGGTTTAGGATTATCTCTTATCGATTACGACGACTACCACCATTTCAAAGTGATAGAAAAGAAAAATAAGTTCCAACTTGAACGCGAGCAGGTAGTCGGTTTTGAAGTGGAAGACGATCAGAGTGAAGCCTACTTTTTACCAATGAAGCCGCGAGCGAAGCCGGCAGGTACGGGTAAAAAGAAGAAAAAGCGTAATCAATAGAAAACGTAAACTACATGTGAGTTTACTTACGGGAGTTGTTAGAGAAAAGGAATGCTCACTAGCTTGAGTCTTCGCTTCTAGCCATTCCTTTAAAGAACAATAGAGCCCTGCTGGAGCTACCAGTAGGGCTCTATTGCTTTTCAAGATAGTGTTATTGGCGACGAGCAGGGCGTCCGCGAGGTGAACGCTTTTTAAATGCAGACGCTGCTTTGGCTTGTGACTTAAGAATAGAGTCAACGGTTAGCGGCATTGGCTCTTTAGGTTCAAGGCCATGAGGGAAGGTACGAGCTCTTGGTGGTAAGTTGTATTCTTCTTCGCTCGCGCGTGGCATGCGCTTAAAGCGATAAAGGTAAAAGTTTTCTAATTTTTCTCTCGCCCATTCGGTTTTCTTTAAATACTTCACGCTACTTGCAATCGAAGGCTTAGTGTTAAAGCAATTAAAACGCATTGCTGTATCTAGAATGTCCCAGCCGTAAAAATCCACTAACTCTTGCAACATAGTCTCTAGCTTTAATCCGTGCAGTGGATTGTTCTGTTGCAGCTCGATTCTCTCTTCGTCAGTCATCATTTTTAAGGGCCTTACTCATTAAAGGGCGGAGTTTAACAAAGTATACAATGTAGAGATACCTATAGTTACTTTGCGATGGATGCGAGCACAGTGCTCTCTACCTTGAAAGTATAAATCGGAATTGGCCGCTCTACTTGGCTCTCTGCTCAAAAATGACTCTTAAAAGTTCAAGCGTCCCAGTTCGATGTTAAATTATTGTGTAATAAGTGAGATTTTTGTTGTTCTTTTACTAATGTCTAATATTCCTACCCATAGCAACACATGCTTAATAAGCTCAAAATCAAAATTGGTTCATGCCGCTTTCTTAGTATGGCCTAGAAGTTTGATGTGGGTGTTGTCTCGTATTGGTCGAAGGCCTGTCTACCAAGCGAAACTCTAGTTGACGTAGTTCAACGTTGAAACATAAAAGGATGACTCAATGTCTGACAAAAGTAAGACTTTTTACAGGGATGTGCGCAAAAAACCGCATGAATTTGAAAGCCGAGAAGACTTTCTAAATCATGATTTAACCGTCATGAGTTTCCGTCGCTGGGGAATTCATTTGCCTTCACGTGATTACAGTATTGAAATCGAAGACTGGGTACCGGCATTAGCAGCAACCATTGGTAAAGTGGTTATGGTCACTGCCATGGTTTCCGCTTTTGCTGCTCAGTTTGGTTTATCTCCGGAATTCATTGCAGAAAACGTGCGTTACGAATTACTTATCGCTGGAGCCCTGTTCGTCATACTGTTTTCTGCCATCCTAAACCCGAATGCAAACTTAGCGGGAACCCATGGCCCAATGATACCGCTGATTCCTATGATTGCAGCTGCAGGAGGGCACCCTCTCGCGCTAGGTTTGATGGTGTGTGTTTTTGGGTTAATTCTCGCCTTAACCAAAGGTGGCTCTAAACTCATGACTCTTACTGGTATCGGGGTTCGAGGAGGGTTGTTGATCTACCTTGGTGCCGTTGGGTTGCTCGGGCAAATTAATAAGACGGAAGCGTGGGCTGCAAGTACGGACCAAGGTTACATTTCGTTTGTGGTCATAGGCCTAACCGTTATGGTTTACGCTTACTTAGCCAAGATCAATAAACGTTGGCTCGCTATCCCATTGTGCTCTGCACTCGCGGGTATTGTTGCTTATTTGATGGGCGCTGAGTTTGCTTTTACCACAGAACCGGGCCTACCTAATTTCAGTCCATTCTACTGGTGGGGTGAAGATACAGGCTGGCAGCTAGGCTGGCCAACCCTAGAGCACTTTATTGCCGTGACTCCATTTGCTCTACTGGCAGTCGCTATGTGGTCCCCTGATTATCTCGGCCATCGTGTGTTTCAAGAACTTAACTACCCAAAAGAAGCGAAAGGTGTACTCATGGATGTCGACGACACGATGGTCGGAGCATCTGTTCGTCAGGGGGTTGGTTCACTCTTAGGGGGCGGAAACCTAGCTTCTTCTTGGGGAACGTACATGATTCCTGCCGCAATTGCCAAGCGTCCTATTCCAGGTGGCGCTCTGTTGACGGGTTTCATGTGTATTGCGGCGGCGGTAATTGGCTACCCAATGGATCTAGCAATGTGGGAACCTGTTCTGCGCGTTGCTTTGATTGTGGGTGTATTCTTACCACTCCTTGAAGCGGGTATGCAGATGATCCATAAGCATAAAGATTCACTCAGTGCAGGTATCTGTATTTTTGCCTGTGCATTCGTTAATCCAGTCTTCGGTTGGGCAATCACGATGCTGTTGGATAACCTCGGGCTTATCGGCGACCATGAGCGTGCTAACGAACTATCGCGCAAAGATAAATATCTGATTCCTGGCACTGCGTTTATCGTATGTGCAGGCTCCCTTGCTATTGTTGGTCAGCTTCCAGGCATTCCAGCTCTTATCGGTTAATCGAATTATGCTCTAAAGGTATAGTGAGAGCAGTGAGTAAAGGGACTTGCTTCTTAAAATAGTAGACAAAAACAAAAAGCTACCTAGTACCAGGTAGCTTTTTGCATGTAGGGTTAGGCTACGGAGTTAGGCTATATGAGTGATTCAATGCCGTATTTTGCGCCGTAGTGTTCAACGACAAAATCAATGTCTTTGTCACCACGGCCTGATAAGTTGATCAAAATCGAGCCGGTTTCTCCTTGCTGTGCGAGTTTAATTGCGTAAGCGACAGCGTGTGAGGATTCAATAGCAGGGATTATTCCCTCTTCACGAGACAGCTCAAAGAAGGCATCAATCGCTTCGTCATCACTGATTGAGCCGTAATTGACACGGCCAATGTCTTTTAAGTAACTATGCTGAGGCCCAACCGATGGGTAATCCAAGCCACTTGCTACAGAGTACACTTCCTGAGGTTCGCCTTGCGCATCTTTAAGCATGTAAGACTTAAATCCGTGCATGATACCTGGCTCACCGAGTGTGAGTGTTGCAGCATGCTCGCCAACCTTTTGCAAAGAGCGGCCCGCAGGTTCAACGCCGTGAATGGCGACTTGTTCATCCTCTAAGAAAGCAGTAAATAGCCCCATCGCGTTAGAACCACCTCCAACGCATGCGACGAGATTATTGGGTAACTTGCCGGTCATTTCTTTGAATTGAACTCGTGCTTCGTTACCGATAATTGATTGGAAATCTCTCACCATTTTAGGGAATGGGTGAGGGCCAACGACAGAGCCTATCGCATAAAGTTGTGTATCAGGATCTTTCAGATAAGCTTCGAATGCAGAATCTACCGCTTCTTTGAGGGTTTTGCGCCCATGAGTGGCAGGAATGACATTAGCACCAAGGATTCTCATGCGGACGACATTCGGATGCTCTTTGGCGATATCAACTTCACCCATGTAAATGTCGCATTTCAAGCCAACCAATGCCGCGGCTGTAGCAAGCGCAACACCGTGTTGCCCTGCGCCAGTTTCTGCAATTAGTTTCTTCTTACCCATCTTTTTAGCGAGAATGGCTTCCCCTAAGCAGTGGTTAATTTTATGTGCGCCTGTATGGTTTAAGTCTTCGCGCTTTAGGTAGATGTCTGCTCCGTATTTTTTAGACAAGTTTTCCGCATGGAAGATTGGGCTAGGTCGTCCAACAAAGTGCTTATACAGGCGAGCGAGTTCCGCTTTAAATTCAGGATCTTTGCTGCATTCCTCATAAGCTGCGTTGATGTCATGCATGATTTGTTCAAGCTCAGGTGGAACAAAGCTACCACCGTATTCACCAAAGTATCCTTCTTCGTTGGGCATAGTGAGATCAAACGAGTTTTTCATTATTTACATCCTAGTTAACGAAAGTATTGATACTTTTATACCCAAAATTTAGAAGTGGTTGTGTGATCAGTTGCTTAAATCAGAGTTCGCGATCTAGTGCACTAGTTAAAAAGTACAACTTGTGTAGGGGATAATAGTTGTGATGTAGAATCAGGTGGTTTGAATAGATGCAAAAAAGCCTCGAGAGATCCTAGGCTGTCATAAGAACCTCTCGAGGCAAACAGAATGCTGGAAATACACTCTGCGATGGTGTCTGGAAACAAAAATTAGATTCGTTTCCTTTGTCAGATATTAGGGTTTTAGAATGAGTCGATGTCAGCGAAATGTCACAAGTTAATTGCGGTATTAAAAGCTTATTTTTTATTTTTGATTAATGGATTAGAAAGTAACCTAAAACAGGCTAACCTACCGCGTGTTCCGCGTCTTTTAAGTTGGACATGATCTTTCTTTGTCTCGAATCGGCGTCTTTAACCAACACGTGCACTTTAGCTCCTAAAGTAAACGTGGCGCTCTGGCTGGAAATTTTTTGTTTGACTGCATCAAATTCGAACTCACCATTTTGGAAACTTGATAAAGGAATGAGACCTTCGGTTCGGTTCCTCTAACTCAACAAATACCCCGAAGTGTGTGACTCCACACGCTGTCCCTATGAAGTGTTGTCCGATAAATGGCTTCATGTAATGACATTTCAGTGCTGACTCAACCTCTCAGCTAGGGATTATGTGCTCGTAGTTATTAGAATTTATTGATTGAGCAGATATATTTAATTTCATTTTTTCTCTTATATTCGCCAATCGCTTTTATTTTATAAACTTTATTTTTATGAGCAAAGCATGAGGCGAAGTGATTCAGATATGAATGAGATTAATTTAATTCCAAACTGGAATTGCAAGGTAGGTTGTGTGATTACCTAAAGATGTATACCAAAGTGACTTTATTGAAAGTGATTAATGATGGTGTGGGAGAGGTAAGTGATTTGGGTATATAAACTTAGATAGAGAATAGTAAGGGCAGTAATAAGTGGAAGGGGATTGTGGCACCAACAACATTGATGCCACACAAAGAATTACAGAGCAGTTACTTCAGCTGCTTGTAAACCTTTGTTACCTTGTTCAACAACGAACGATACTTTTTGGCCTTCAGTAAGAGTTTTGAAGCCTTCAGAAACAATAGAACGGAAGTGAACGAATACGTCATCACCGCCATTGTCTTGAGAAATAAAACCAAAACCTTTAGTTTCGTTGAACCATTTTACTGAACCAGTTAATTTATTAGACATAGATACCTCTATATTTGATTGTTTTAAATATTGAATTTTTAGCTAATATCAAGTGCTACTATATGATTTTAGAGATAACTATTTTGTCGCAGGAACGTAAACGAGGAATTCGATGTGGAACTGAGAGAAACTTTGATCTTTAATTACATTAATAGCTCTTTCCGTAAGAGCTGATGTGCAGTATACCGACAAAATTAATAAAGGCTAGCCTTTTCTTTTTTATTTTTTGAGTACACCAAGCGCATTGCTTTCAAAGCATACGCTTGGTGTATAAGACGGCGTGATGTTATAGGTGGCGTCGAGCGCTTAGTGTTTTCTGGTTGGGCCGTTACGAACGATGTCTTTACCATTGTCATATACGTGCTGCGAAACCCAGCGACCGAGGAGCAATTGGTGCTTTTCTCCTAATACGGCAACAAATGGACGACCATCGGTATTAGAGGTGGCTAGCGCAACGCCAGTGACACCTTCAAGGCCAAGAGCGCCGCTTTCTACTAAATGCAGAAATGCCTCTAACTCTTCAATCGTTTCGATTACATGGTTATCAATATTCATTGTATTCAATCTCTTCGAATTGCATTGCGGTCGCGTACTCTACCTAAGTTAAGCGTGGAAACCAAGCTTCTACGTGCGTCATGTAATGAGAGAACCTTGCCCTGCCACTAATCATCAATAAGTTAGTCTCGATAGTCCGGAACTTGCCTAGATTCAATGAGTCAGAAAACACTCTCTGGTTAGACATGAGTCACATAATGTTGTCTGGTTTATCTCATCAATACTTTTGCTATTGGATGGGGTAAAGGGGAGTGCAATAATTTGTAAAACTCTTTTCCTAAAGGCTGTTATGAAGAAAGTCCTGATTACCGGTTTTGAACCTTTTGGTGGTGACGCCATTAACCCCGCCTTAGAAGCGGTCAAGCAATTAGAGGCTGCGGCCATAAAAGGCGGTGTGATAGTTACTTGCCCAGTCCCCGTAGTTCGATATGACTCGGTGAAAGTCGTTATTGAAGCAATAGAAGCGCACCAGCCAGACTGTGTGATTACTGTAGGGCAAGCGGCCGGGCGTAGCGCGATAACCCCAGAGCGTGTCGCAATTAATGTCGATGATTTTCGTATTCCAGATAACGCTGGTCATCAGCCGATTGATGAACCCGTGGTGGCCGATGGTCCTGATGCTTACTTCTCGACGCTGCCGATAAAGCGTGTTGTTCAAACGCTGCAAAAGCAGGGGATACCTAGCCAGATTTCCAACAGTGCCGGAACATTTGTATGTAACCACCTTTTTTATGGCATCCAACATTATCTAAAAGACAAACCTATTCGTCATGGGTTTGTTCATATCCCATTATTGCCAGAACAAGCAGTAGATGGCAGTCAGCCTTCTATGTCTTTGGACATGATAGTCGAAGGGCTAAGGCTGGTGGCGCAAGTTTGTATTGCCAATGATAGCGATATCCTGGTAAGCGGTGGAACGATTTGCTAGTAAGTGTTTTAAAATCCAGTAAGTGTCTGAAAGATAATAATAAGCTCGTCGTTTGATGTTGTAGTAAATGTTAGCTTTGTCAAATTTCACAAGTAGCGAAAGGAGTAGCATTGAATAGTCAGGTTGGATGTTGTTCCAAACTGGCATTCCTCTAGTACAGGAGGTGTTAGGGGCTAACTTTACGAAAGGCGAGTTATTATGAAAAGCAACAAAAGTAAGTCAATCGCACTTATCTCTGTCGTTGTTTTCGCGTTGGCTATTGCTGCGCTTAAATTCGAAAACACGCTCGGAGTTCTTCCCATCGTAGTCGCTGTTATCGCGTTTTTTACTTGCGTTATTTATACCAGTAGATACCTGTCTGATATGAAGCGTTCAGAGTTGATAAGTCAACCCAAACAAGCTCGAAAAATGTGTGCCAACGCATCACGCAATGAGCTTGATGAGTGCGATAAAAAGCGTTGAAGCGAGTCACATTCTCCGTATACTTTGCTGGAGCATTAATGCACTAACGTGTCGGAGATAAGCATGTCAAATCGAGTACCAACCAACATACTGACCGGATTTTTGGGTGTCGGTAAAACGACCACGATTTTAAATCTACTGAAGAACAAACCGGAAAAAGAAAACTGGGCGGTTTTGGTCAATGAATTTGGTGAGATTGGCATCGACGGTGCATTGATGACCGACCAAGGCGCGCTGATTAAAGAAGTGCCGGGTGGTTGTATGTGCTGCACTGCGGGTGTGCCGATGTCGGTAGGTATCACAGCATTATTGCGTCAAAAACCGGACCGTTTATTGATTGAGCCGACAGGCCTTGGTCATCCAAAACAGGTTATCGCGACGCTTACCTCACAGCAGTATGAACCTTACGTTGATCTTAAAGCGACGATTGCCTTGGTTGATCCGCGTAACTTAAGTGATGAAAAGTATCTTTCTAACCAAAACTTCGTGGACCAGTTAGACAGTGCAGATGTGGTTATTGGTAGTAAGGTTGACCTATGTTCCAGCCACGACCTTGATGTGTTTAATGACTGGGTGACGGACCAATCCCCTTCAAAAGTATTCAGTAAGCTTATTCATGACGGTGAGTTGCCGATAGAAGTCTTGGATATTGAGCGGGTTTACGGCAGCGCTTCTTCCCATATCGAGTCACATCATCATGACCACGCTCATCAAGAGCCTCAATTCCAATTGGCGCCTGGTGAAGCCTTTGTGCGCAAAGAGAACAAAGGGCAGGGTTATTTTAGTTGTGGGTGGTTGTTTGGGGCAGAGTATAAGTTTGATTTTGAAAAGCTTTTCTCTATGCTTTCGGACTTGACCGCAGAGCGTGTTAAAGCAGTGGTCAATACGGATCAAGGTTGTTACGCGTTTAATGTTGCCAACCGAGTCGTGTCGGTGAATGAAATCAGCTTAGAAGGCTTTGAATCACGATTAGAAGTGATAGATTCTCAGCTGTTGCCATGGGATGAGCTTGAGCGAATTCTCCTTCAGTTATCTGGCATCAAACATTAAATCGCGCAAAGGTTAAACGAAAACGGTGAACCACTAATATATCTGTGCTCACCGGTTTTTCTTTTGTAGGATTTCAATGAGAAAAGTGAGATAAATCACTCAAATTCGGGTATAGTGCACGGCTAAATTTTTAAAGCTATTTTTAGTGGTTTGTTTAAGGAATACGCTCAATGTCATTTTCATCTCAAGGTTTTGCGCCAGAAGTGGTTAAAGCACTGGCAGAATGCGGTTATGAAAAGTTAACGCCAATTCAACAGAAGGCGATTCCAATGGCTCGCAAAGGCCATGATATTTTCGCTACAGCACAAACAGGTACTGGTAAAACGGCTGCGTTTTCTCTGCCTATGATTCAGCAGTTGCTAGACAGTAACCGTAGCGCTTCTCGTAAGACTGCTCGCGCACTTATCTTGGCTCCAACTCGTGAGCTTGCTGAACAAATTGCTGACAACATCAAAGCTTACACGAAGTACACGAACCTGTCGGTGGCTGCGATTTTCGGTGGCCGTAAAATGTCTTCTCAAGTAACGGCATTAGAAAACGGTGTAGATATCCTAGTGGCTACACCAGGTCGATTGGAAGAGCACATTGAACAAGGTAATGTCTCGGTCGCACACTTAGAGTTTTTAGTGTTTGATGAAGCAGACCGTATCTTGGACATGGGCTTTATTCACGCAGTACGTAAGATCATGCTAGATGTGGATACTGATCCGCAAATTATGATGTTTTCAGCAACGACTTCGAGCCAACTAAATCTGTTAGCAAAAGATATCCTGCGTAAGCCTAAGCGTATTGAAGTTGAGCGAGCGAATACGACAGCACAGACAGTTGCTCACGTGTTATATCCAGTTGATCAAGAGCGAAAAACGGAACTGCTTTCGGAGCTGATTGGTCGTAAAAACTGGAAACAAGTGTTGGTATTTGTGAACTACAAAGAGACCGCAAACGAAGTAGTAAAAGAGCTGAAACTTGATGGTATCAAAGCGGTGGTTTGTCATGGTGACCGTGCTCAAAGTGCTCGTCGTCGTGCGTTAGAAGAGTTCAAGTCCGGTAAAGCACGTGTCATGGTGGCTACCGATGTCGCTGCTCGAGGTCTAGATATTGAAGATTTACCTCACGTTGTGAACTATGACATGCCTTTCCTAGCGGAAGATTACGTTCACCGAATTGGTCGTACAGGCCGTGCAGGTAAACAAGGTCATGCCGTTTCATTTGTAAATCGAGATGAAGAACTCACGGTTGTTCAGGTTGAAAATTTAATCCAGCAGCGAATTCGGCGTATTGAGCTTGCTGGCTATGAACCAAAACAGCGTGAATCTTACATTGAAAAGCTGCACTCAAAACCAGCATTCAAGAATCGTCAAGGTCGTCGTAATAATCCGAACCAGTCGGCAACAGACCAAGGGTCGGCAGAGCGTCGTCTTGCTATGGTGAAGCGCCTGAAAGCGCGTCGTGGCGCAAAGTAAATTACATCAGTTTGTGATGAAAAGAGCCCCTCAATTGAGGGGCTCTTTTTGTTTGCCGTTTCGCGTTAATTTAGGCCAAGCATATTGGGTTCACCACGATAAATAATGCGATCGTTTCCTCGGTGAATACCAAACGTAACTGTAACAGGTGGATTTTCCTCTTCACTTGTCGTGTTATCCCAATCGTATTTCAGCCAAGGGATGCGATTACCTGAGCCGTCTAAATCCAGGTGGAATTGTATTTGCTCGCGTGCTGAGTCAATTTGGCTTGCAACGATATCGGTCATCCTGCCAACATGCATTGTCCCAACTCCAGAAAGCATGGCGTTGTTTGCAGGCGCATTCGACCAAATTGGCGTGCTGAAGTAATATTCACCATTCGCCGTCGTTGAACTGTCATCGAAGTTAGTCGTAAATCGACCGTTTTGCCAAGTTTCTACAGCAAGTGGCACTTTGAACACCATGCCTTGGTTGCCACCTACATCTTGAAAGTTCAAACGACCGAATCGAATGTCCGGTTGTTGAGTGAGCATTTCGCTGTTATCAAAGAAATTTACCTCATCAACGGCTTTAGTCGTGACTATACCTATTTTGCTGCTGTCACTGTTAGTCCCTTTATTAAATGGGCCATCAGGATATTGCTTATCTGTCGTGTTCTTTTTCCAGCATGGGCTATTGTTACAAGTCGCATTGGTCGAGGGCTTCTCTATAACAAACGTTCCAACACTCGCGCTACCCAGTAGTTTCCAGTCTACCTTCTTAGGCTTAGGCGGCAAAAACCGATCGGAGTATGAGCTTAGCTCGCCTAAATCGAAATGTTGTTGAAGGTTAGACGAAAAGTGGACGTAATTCTTCACGTTTTCCTTATTCGCATTGAGTGCGACAACATCGTAAGTGACTTTCTCAAAAGGTTGATTCATGTAAGCAAAAGTTTGGCCATGTGGGTAGTGCCATTCTTGGTCTTGCACTTGAAAATATTTTGGGTAAAAACGACCAACGTAACGATAGCCTTCGTTCACAGTCATACCTAGATATTTACTTTCTAGGTTTGCTTTTACTCTCAAGCTCCCGACTTCTTCCCAATATAATCCATTAAAGACGAATTGATCATTCTTGGCTGAATTATGCGCCTGAGCTAGCGAGTCACTACTTTTTAGCAATTTTGAGGTTTGGTTCGCTGTCTCTGATGGCGTATGTTGCTCACTCGACAAGACAACGGATGCTGCTGGAGCGTCATCAAGCATAAAATTACGGGTGATAGAAGCATCACAATAACGTGCTGATTCAACAGAACCACTTACAGAGCCGTCAGGTTGCCAAATGATTGGTTTCACTGTTAGAGAGAAAAGTTCTCCAGCAGCGATAAACCCATCACCTTGTTCAGAGGTGCCAGAAGGCAAAGCACGTTGGTTGTCACAAATAGCGAGTGTCCATGGTCGCGAGTGCACATTAAATGTCCCTTTCACTTCCACTTTGCCTTCTTCTGGACACTCTTCAAATCCCTCACATTCAAAATGATCGGACAATGTCACTTCAAATATGCCGGACTCGTTCGTGATAAGACCATGTTCAGACAAGCCGTCTTTAAATTCCGCTGAATAGCTAAAGTTTCCTTCACTTCCTCCTAATGGTTGAACCAATGGATGAAAAACCTTAGGCGTACCATTGTAGTTGCTTGCCACTACAGGTTCGCCGGTGGAGGCACAAGTAAGCAATCGCGTATGCACGTTTTCTGGTTTACCTGCAATAACGCGTATTTCATTTAAAGTTGCGCTTTTCGTCTTTGAGTAGGCCTCAAACATAAATGGCGTAAACATAAAGCGAACAGTTTGATGCTTGCTCGTGTCTTTCGCCATAGTGAAAGTTAGTGTGTAGTTGGTATCTAACGAGATCGTATCAATATTATTCGGAACCACTCGAACAACAAGTTCACCATTCTCGTCAGATATAAATTGGTTGGCTCCTAATGTCTGCTGACCTTTAACCACCTCTAAAGTGAACAAGTCAGGGTGTGATAGGACAGCACTGACTTCTGAGCTTACAACTTCTCCATTATTGGTTGTTGTTGCTGTAAATTGCGGAAGATCGTCGCCGCACATCAGTGCCATGTCGTCCGATGGTGTGACGCTGAGGTTTAAGTCGTTCTCTGATGGAGGCGTAATTTTACATTCAGGGATATAAGAAGGAATAGGGCAAGTTGTTGGTGTTTGATTTGCGTAACTACAATTGGGTTCATCAATGCCACAATAGTGGTTGAAATTTGAACTTGATTCTAGGGTGGCTGTCACACTACCACAAATAGAAGTATTGGAGTTATTAATTGAAAAATGCATTGCCGAAATAGCTTGCTTATTCGCATATATTTTGGTCGTGCCAAAACCTGTATCTACAGTATGTCCCTGAGATGTCAAAGAACCAAAAACTGTCGTATTATTAAGATTTATCCCCGATAGAGCATTAATGTTGCCCACAACTATTGGTGTATTAGAAAGCGACGATTCCAGTTGATTAATTTCTACTTTTGTTCCTTTTGATTTGATATCACCGCAGAACATACCAGATTCGATGTACACGTCACTTTGAGCAATGATGTTGCCATTAAGGACGTTGTGCTCTCCGTAAAACTCGACAGAACGGCCATTTCCACCAACACCATTGGTTTCTATATCTCCTTCGATTTCACTATCAGTTATTTTTATAGAACCTAAAGCAGAGACATTACCTAGTACGTAGCTATTACCATTAATTTTTAACCAAGTTCCTTTAGCTTTGATGTTTATAGGGCTTTCCTTTGAGCCTATGACATTCTGCCCACGGAGTGTTATGGAACCATGAGCGGTTAAAGACGATGAGCTTTGACTACTATTTATAATTTGATCGCCTTTCGGGAGAACAATATTTGTAGTGCAATCGTAAGTAGAACCCGTTACATGAATGGTTCCGTTTTTACAAAAGGCAACATTAGTGTTTGACTTGATATCTGCTAAGTCATAAGTGGTGGCGTGTGAGGTTAGCGGTAAAAAAAGAACCGCAGTGAAAATACTGCAAAGACGCATCATCAAATGTCCTAATGAATGGAACAAGATGGCATCAAGCGAGCGTGAGCAAATGCTCACTGAAATTGGAATAGCTGCGGTACTTTTTTGTTTTGAAGCCGCTTAGTTATTGAACTTTGGTTATTTTTTATTTCGTATGTCATACCAAAGTTTAGCAGCCTTATTACAACGTAAGTGTCAGGTTAGTTCAAGAGGTAAGTGTGATATGTGTCGCTTTATATGTGTAACTATTTGTTAGTTAAGGATAATAAGTAAGCATGTTGATTCAGAATCAGGAAGGACGCGATCCTGATTCTGAATGTTTATAACGCTAGGCAGCGTGAACGATGAGTGGAGCCATCTGATATAACTCTTCTAGTATGGCTTTCGTTTGTCTCGAATACACCAGGCAATCTCGATCGCCAACGAGCTGAATTGCTCTCACTTTACCTGCAACCAAACATTGCCTAATCGTGCGTAGAACCATTTGGATATCAATTTCTGACGCGCCATCAAGGCTGTTTTTGGTTTTTAGAGATCCAAGGTCGATACTAATGATTATTTGGTCGCAGTGGTCGAGGTAATTGCCGATCTGTTGCTTGACGTTATTGCGATGACGAAAAGAAAACTCTTTCTCGGTCACCCAATCACAACCTTGATCTTCCGCGTATTCCCACGTTTCCTGCTTCGTCTCTTGCTCACTGACGCCAGCAAAAAACAATCGTACGTTTTGATAGCGAGAAAGAGCAAAATGGAATGCAGAGCCTAAGCGTGGCTCAAGTGTCGGCTTCAAGTTCATGTTATGCCCGATATTTACGACACCCACTTCGTCTCGATAGGATACGACCACAGGTAACATGGACAAGATTGCCTCGGTACAGTTAGTGACTAAAACAGGAATTGAGTGGCGAGAAAGCGAAAGGCTTAACGCTTCCTGAAACTCGCCATTCTCCAGTTTGTCGTGGTTGAAGTGCCCATAGTTCTCAGCGGTTTCATGATCATGTTGTTGGTAAAGCCAATCACTAGCATTTTCCAAACTTAGATCAGCTAATTCAAACGCGCCCTTAGACATGGGTGGCAAATACTCACACACTGTCATAAAAGAAAAAGGGTAATGCTGCGGCTGTTTCACGGTGTGGTGGAGTTTATAGCGTTTGAAAAAGCTTAACATGATGAATTACCTTTCTGGTGGTAGTGCCCTTGCCGCTTGCAGTACATGTAAAATAATGCGCTGCTTGTCCTTTTCGACTCGGTGGGCCGGAGCCATCACCGAGACTGCGCCAATCAGTTTGCTTCCTTTCATTACCGGTGCGCTAATACCTGACACACCAGGGTCAATTTCAGAAGTACTGACGGCATATCCTTGTTTACGGATGGTTGTGAGCTCTTTTTCCCACTCGTCGCGTCGGTGATCTTGATTAAAATATCTCAAGATTTTCTCGCATCGACTTTGAGGCATAAAAGCGAGCATCACTTTAGATGAGGCACCGCGCAGCAGAGGTTGACTTTGACCCTGGACGAAGCTGCAACGCAGCGCCTGCATACTTTCTTTCTGTCTGACACAAAGCGCACGATAACCCGCTGGTACCATATAAGCGGCCATTTCCCCGGTTTGTTGTACCAACCTAGCCAGTATGGTTTCGACCATGTCGAGCCCATGTTGCGCGGTCTCATAGCTGTGCATGAGTAATAATGCCGCCGGACCAACGACAAATGTCTTGTCGTGAACGCTTTCTTCGATCAAGTTCCACTCTTTAAGCAGTTTTAAGTGTCGGTAAAGGCTGCTTAAAGGAACGTTCAATTGCTCGCTTAGCGTTTTCGCAGAAACTGGGAACGGACTAACTGCAACTTGCATTAACAACTGCAGTGATTTTTCGTTTACCTGGTTAGCATTAGCTTTGTTTGTCGTCATGAGAGTGTTGTAACGTGTTGTAGGAGTTACGACAAATATAATTCTTAATCACTGAGAAAAGAAAAATAATTTTAATGGGTAATTCTTACACGATGAGAAACAGACAGGTAAAGACTTTCGCAAGTACCGATAGACATAACATGGTGTCGAATTAAAGTCTCAGGTTTGAGGCGCTTGATACTAAATTGGAACAGGAGTGAATAAGACATTGTTTAGTTTGCGGTATTACTCAGCGTTTCGCATACTGAGTTAATCCAAACAAATAATGTTAAAAAACGTGAGTTGCTAGCGGGTATCGGAATCGAGGTACCATCTCAGTAAATCGGTTTTATAAAAGGTTACTTTTATATGCTGAATAAGGCGATTTTTAAAAAAGCCATCATTTTTCTTCTGCCTATTCCCTTGGTTATTGGAGAGGTTTTGTATTTAGCTCGTGAAAGCGTGCAAAACAATCTCAATCATTTATTAGAAAAAAATGTGCAAATTGCAGATGAAATTTTATTCCAAATAGAGACAGAAAACCGCACGGCGTTGCTACACCCTGAACGATGTGAAGAGCTCCAGCAAAGCTTAATGTTTGAACGAGATATTGAAGAAATGCTCATTGTGAAAGAGGGAGTCATTACTTGTTCTTCGAAATTGGGAAGTATCTCTAAACCGTTAGCTGAGCACATCACCTTTCCTAAGGGACAAACGTTAGCGTTTGGTAGTGTTGATAGCTTGTACGATCAGTTCTTGCTTGTGGTAACGGAGGGAGAGCGGGGTTATCAAGCCGTAACGATTATCGATCATGACTACTTTAATGCGACAATAGGGTTTAACAACGATTTACGCCTAAAACGCTCTGCGCTGTTTATCCATGATCAAGTTTCACCTGAAGGAGCATTAAGAGCGGGAAGTAATCCTATCGGTATCAAATCGTCGCAAATGTTTGAGTATGAAGCTTTGAGCGAAGCCAGCGATCTTTTCGTCAAACAGAGAACACTTTCCTATTTTTTGTACTCAATTCCAATTATTTTTGTTATCTACCTTTGCTTGTATGCGTTGAATAAGTTTATTGATCCCCATCGCAATTTGATACTGGATCTTAAAAGAGCGATAAAAAGAGGAGAGTTGACCCTGTATTACCAACCGCAAGTTAACGTTGATACCGGCCAGTTATTCGGGTTTGAAGCGCTTGTGCGATGGGAGCATCAAAGTAAGGGGTTCATTTCTCCGGATGAGTTTGTCCCTGCGGCAGAGCAAAGTGGATTGGTTTTTTTACTTACTGATTTCGTTCTGGATAAAGCGGCAGAGGACTTCAGTAAATTAGGCTTTGATCAGCCTGTCCACCTTGGTATTAACGTGCCGCCTGGTTATTTAGTCGGACCAAACGCGATCAGAAAAATTCAATTGCTCGACAGACAGTTGAGCCGAAACAAAGTCTCATTAGGGGTTGAGATAACAGAGCGTCAGCTCATTGATTCAGAGGCGAGAAAATGCATTGCAGCGCTGCGAGTGCATGGTATTGATGTGCTGATCGATGATTTTGGAACTGGCCAAACCTCGTTAGCATTTCTACAGCACATGCGCATAGATTACTTAAAAATCGATAAGTGCTTTGTCGAAACTATTGGTATTCCTAGCCTTAGTGCTTCTGTCTTAAAAGCGATGGTTCACTTCGCGGAAGAATTACAAGTACAATTGATCGCTGAAGGCGTGGAAACCATAGCGCAAGCTGAACACTTAAAGCAGATGGGAGTGAGATATCATCAGGGGTACCTGTACTCCAAACCATTACCTTATGAGCAGCTTGCGCAGCGAAGTCATTATGATTGGTAGACGTTAGCTCTATAACACTGAGCATTTTCATCAAACACAAACTCTAACTCATTTTTGATGCTATCTAAGCGGTCTTCTTGGTAGTGAGACACATACAATAGTTGGCTTAAATTCTCTCTAGCGATGAGTTCAAGTGTGTTCTTAACTAACCGTCTACCCAAAAAATCTAACCCTTGATACGGCTCGTCCAAAATCAATAATGTGGGTTGTTTCACGATGGCTCTTGCAATCAGTAACAGTCGCTGCTGACCGTACTCTAATTGCTTAAATGAGGTTTTTTTGTACTGGCTCATATGTAAGATATCGAGCCACTCGTTTGCAATATCCATTTCTTTGCGAGTTGGCTGGTTATACAACCCAATCGAATCGTAAAATCCTGACAAAATGACTTCTAATGCGCTGCAATTGACTCGATATTGGAGGTGTAGCGCTGAAGACACCATACCGATATGCTGCTTAATTTCCCAGATTGTCTCGCCAGTACCACGCTTTTTACCAAAAATATCAATGTCATTGCTGTAGCATTGCGGATGATCGCCAAAGATCAATCCAAGTAAGGTACTCTTTCCACAACCATTTGGGCCTTTGACCTGCCAATGTTGGCCCTTGTCTATGCGCCAGTTCAAGTCAGTAAAAATCTTCTTATCGGTGTATTCAACAGTCCCATTCTTTAGTTCAAATATTGGGTTGTTGAATGGTGTCGAGTGCTGATGCTGACGTATCAAGCTCATCATTTCTTCACTCTGTTGCTTTGACTGAGATTTAATTTGTCCAATGATTGGATGATTATCCCAACTGGACTTATCCATTGTACTATCAAGCTTTCCTGCACTGAAAAGCGCGATGCTATTGATCCACTCAGGCATGTCAGATTCGCGAGAGAAGGTTATGAGTAGTTGCACATTTTGAGAAAGCGAGTGTAAATAGCGAGCGAGAGCAGCTCGGTGCGCAATATCTAAGCCAGTAAATGGATTATCGAGTAATACTAAGTCAGGTTGTGTGGCTAAAGCTCGGGCGAGCATTACTCTTCTGGTTTCTCCGGTAGAGAGAACACGGAAGCCACTATCTCTAAGATGACTTAGGTCGAGATCATTAACTAGCTGTTCAGTTAAGTTAGTGTCTTGGCTTTGTTCTAGGATTAATGAATAAACAGTGCTTCCTTGGTCGATACGATCAAGAAAATCCGTATCATCTTTTTCTAATTCTCTTTCCAGTAATCGCTGTTGCTCTGATAACGACACTTGCGCAACGGACAGCCCATTTAGCTCAATTTCCCCACTATTTGGTGATATTTCATCACAAATAAGGTCTCCAAGCAGAGAGCCAATATCTCCATCCGCGCTGAATATCCCCCAAGACTGCTGAGTGTTAATTTTCCAATCGTCAATAAACAAGTGTGTCGTATTTCTCTTAGCTGCAAGCTGACGAAAGTGAATAGTCATTGTGTTTGTCTTCCTTGTTTTCGTTTTAGTGGATTACTTATAACAATTTACGAACTCAGTACGGAAGCGCTTTTGTGTATTAATTTTGAACAGTACTCAGTCTTGTGCATATTAACGAAGCCTTGTATTAGAGGATAAAAATGCGACTAGAGTCATTAAGTAATAAGTAAACTTGTCAATAATTTTGTTTTATTTTTGAATCAACCTATCATTATGCATGTGAATGTTATGCCGATAAGTTCATATTTGCCGTTTGTTAATTAATCAATGTAAGGACACATGTTTATGAGTGAAACGGAATACGATTACCCCTCGAGTTACAGCCTAGTTTCCATTACCGATACCTCCAGTTACATCAAATATGCCAGTGAAAACTTTAATGAAGTAGCGGGGTTTGATGAAGGGGAGCTTATTGGTAAACCCCACAATGTTGTGCGTCATCCTGATATGCCAAAACAGGCTTTTAAAGATTTATGGACTCACCTGAAAACTGGCAAACACTGGATGGGAATGGTCAAAAATCGACGTAAAAACGGCGGCTATTATTGGGTTGACGCGTTTGCTTCTCCTATAAAATCTAATGGTGAAGTTGTGGAATACCAATCAGTGAGATTTAAACCTGAGCGTATACACATCCAGCGAGCGGAAAAAGCGTATTCGAAGCTTCGAAATAATCGTAAGCCGTGGAAAATGTATCTTCCTCGTACACGTTGTGGATGAGATCGGCCTTCTTCCTTTTAATTTCAAACCTTCTTGGCTTACTCATTCTACAAATGAATCAATCACCAGTGATAGCGTTTGGCGTTGTTGCGTTACTTTCCGTTTTCTCTATTTATGTATTAACCAGACCAGTTGAGAAGCTCGCTAAACAGGCTAGGCAAGACTTCAATAATCCACTCATGGAATATATTTATTGCGGAAGAATCAACGATCTGGCTGAGATTGAGCTGGGTATGAAGATGCGTAAGCAATTTGCAAATGCGCTATTGGGGCGCGTTGGCGTGTCTGTAAAAGACTCTTGCGAAGAAACGCGCGCAAGTGCTAACAGTGCTGCGACAAATAGCCAGCAAGTGACGGAGAACTTAAGCGCACAGAAAGTGGAGATTGACTCGGTCGCAACAGCGGTCAACGAGATGCAAGCCTCTTCATCTGAGATATCAAATAATGCTCAAGCGACCGCCGAGGCTACGTTAGAAGCACAAAATACGATGATAGACAGCCGTAGCGTTATCGATAATGTTAACCAATCGGTTTTAGAGTTGGTGGGTGAGCTCGGCGAAATATCTAAAGTGGTCATACGTTTGAACCAACAAACCGAGCAAATTGGAACTGTTGTTGAAGTCATCAATGGTATTGCCGAACAAACTAATTTATTAGCGTTGAACGCTGCTATTGAAGCCGCGAGGGCAGGCGAACAAGGCAGAGGGTTTGCCGTTGTAGCAGATGAAGTGAGAACCTTAGCTAAAAGAACTCAGGAATCGACAACAGAGATTAAATCGGCCATTGAAGGGATTCAAAATGGGAGCAAATCAGCGGTTTCTGCGTTAGAGAAAGGTAACGAAATGTCGACCGGAACGGTAACATTGTTAGGTACTGCTTTGGATAGCATTCAACAATTGGAATCCCTTGTTCAGGACGTCGTCGAACGAAACCAACAAATTGCGGTCGCGATAGAAGAGCAGGTTTATGTAACGGATGAAATAAATGAAAACATCCAGTCGCTTAATTTAAAGTACAGTGAATCGTATGAACTGATGACTGAAACGAATCATATGAACACCAAAGTGCAAAATTGCACCAATGACCTGTCTGAAATGATTAAGAAGTTTGCTTAAACTTTAGAAAATCGAAGTTAAAAGCCCGCTAAACATTAGCGGGCTTTTAACTGGAATATAGTGAAGTGCCGGATTCGTTTACGAGCGAGGATTTCTAAATCTCGTTTTTTAAGAGCTAAAATGACGAAAGCTCGCAATAAATGCGAGCTCTCTAAATAAGTGGCGGGCAGATAAGGATGAATACGGGCACTGGACTGGCTTTGTTGCGTAATTCGATGGAACTAAATCAAGAAGCTACGATCTGAGCGGTTACGCCCATCAATCGTCGTAGC
>NZ_JAWOQN010000309.1:0-838 GCF_033337395.1 Vibrio sp. YT-19(2023)
ATTGGAGATAAAAACAAAAATGAAGGTCGCTATTAATAATGATTTTTTGAGTATGAATTCCATTTCATCCCTCCGAAACATCACTTACCACTCCAAGGTCAGCGTAAGCGTATCCATATAAATTCCGGCTATTTCATTCCCATTTATTATTGCCTTTGCCCAGATAGGAAACTGAATATTATCTGGGTCTTGATTGGTATCGACGGAATATCGTGTATCGATATCAAGCACTTGTGTGTAATCCAGATCCTGAAACAAAAAGTAGTCTACCGTCGTGACCTCTTCGCTATGCTTTAACTTGCGCACGCCATCCGACGAATTCAGCCCACCGTTTAGAGAAACATTCATCGCAATACCCGGAGTACAACTTAATGTAAGTGATGAGCTGTATGTGACACTGCCTTGTACTTCCGCTGCATAAACAGAAGAATGTTCACCAAAATCCAACGTTCCTATTTGTCCGGCTTGCGTTGCGCTCTCTTCTTGTACTGCGCCATTAATCAAACAACCTGCGTCTACTGTTGCTGATACTTGAAAGGTTTCTGTCACATCAGCCAGCACAGTTGAAGAACACCAACTCATCACGACAAGTGAAAAGCCTCTAACAACCAGCGTCACGGTTTACCAGCTTAATGTCACACTGATTGTATCTGAGTACGATCCCGCAGTGCTGCTCGTACCGTAAGCTTTCGCAAAAAGCTCAATGGTCTGAGCCGTTGCGGTCGTAAACTCAGTAAGCGCCACCGTTCCATTTTGCACGATTTGGGTATTTCTGTCTGAATCGGTAAACAACTTATATTCGATATACTCGGAACCATTCGACATCGCGTAGGAGCCA
>NZ_JAWOQN010000310.1:0-838 GCF_033337395.1 Vibrio sp. YT-19(2023)
TCCTTCACAACTAAAGTCACTTGGTTTGAACCGTGACTCAGTTCGATTTTGCCGTTTTGCGCACCATCACCCAGTTCGAATTCTTTTGAATTCACGTAAACCGTTTGACCAACCAAACCGGCGGTCGATAGCACTTGCATGTTGTCGAGTAGCACCATGCTGTTTTGCATGACCTTCGACATGTTCTCGGTACTTTGAACTTGAGAGAACTGCGCCAACTGACCGACGTACTCTGTGCCATCTAACGGGTTTAACGGATCTTGGTTTTGAATTTGTGCCACCATCAAAGAGATGAACTCATTTTGAAGTGAAGACGCGCTGTTCTTATCCGTTGGGTTTGGCGCAATGCCACTGTTTTCTTTTGCTGCCGCTTTAACCGGAGCGTCCGACGATAATGCCGTGTACTGTGCAAGACTCATTAGCTGCCCTGCCCTAAACGAAGCAAGCCTTGCTGCATGCTTTTCACATTTGCCAACACTTCCACGTTCGTTTCGAAGCTGCGAGTCGCTGACATCATGTCCGCCATTTCCGCAACCACGTCGATGTCTGGGTAGTAAACGTAACCTTCGCCGTTAGCGAGTGGGTTATTTGGCTCAAAGCGTTTTTCGGCCTGACCTTTGTTTTGCACCACATCGACAATACGCACTTCAGCATTTGGGTAAATGCCGTTTTCTGCCGTCATTTGCGTTTTTTGATACACGGTAGCGAACACAGGTTTAAGTGCTTTGTACGCATCATCTGGGTTTGCAGACACCGCATCCGCGTTCGCAAGGTTACTGGCAACCGTGTTTAGGCGAACGGTTTGCGCCGTCATCGCAGAGCCAGTAATCGAATAAAT
>NZ_JAWOQN010000311.1:0-838 GCF_033337395.1 Vibrio sp. YT-19(2023)
CAGACGTTGTCACGTAAATAACAAATTCCAGCACTTGAACAGGCTGTAGCACAACACAGCAGCATGTCATGTGGGCCGAAACAGAGCAAAACTGCTCAATTTTTCATTTGTTATGGAGTCCATGATTTCCCCGTGACACTAACAAATGTTTGCTTAACCGTGCTTGGATGTTGTTTTATGAGGATCTGGCGGCTTTCAGTTGTCTCATTGTCTTTAATGTTACACGGCTCGGCTTTCTCTCGCATGCACTCTTCCTACTTTTCTCTGTGCTGTGCTGTCTCAAGTGCTGATATAGACTGGTCGTGTTGCCGCAGGACGTGATGACTTTAACTTTTACACTTACCCAGTACGTCTTTCTGTTCAGCGTCGCCGTACCTGAATCCAAAGTATCGCCATGTAACAGACGTTTTTTTCCGCTACTAATTCAGCCTGTTCATAGTCGAGCTCATGCGCTTCTTCAGTCTGTGTTGGTCACTGCTGCACGCCGGCTGCACGCACCAGGATAGCTTGTGGGCGTGATGTCAACAAACTCCACACACTACAGGAGAGGCAGTGACGTTCAAAGGCACACACATTAACATTTATTTAGCCTACATTAAATCGCAAATCGCAGCCTTTTATGCGGTTATGTAATGGCACAGCCTGATATCGCGATTGCGATTGCGATTAGATTAATTGTGCAGCACCAATAATAAAGTAAAAAGTCACTTGACATGCTGCTGTTTTGTGCTATGACCTATTTAAGTGTTGGAAGTTGTTATTTACGTGACAACGCCTGAACGCAACACAAGTGCTCTATGAGTGCGGCACTGAGCTGCTGTGCCAGCAGCGTGTCTGT
>NZ_JAWOQN010000312.1:0-838 GCF_033337395.1 Vibrio sp. YT-19(2023)
TGTCTGTTTTGGGCTACTGTAGAACAACATGGCAGACTCTGGCAGAGGAGCTGCTTCGTATGTAGATTTAAACGGCTCATTCTAAGGTAACAAAAACACAACAATTCTTATTTTCAGGTGATTATGCACCAAAGAAAACTCCCTCGAAAACATAATAGCACATCTCAAGGGGCTTTATCCTAATAAACAAATTTGAATAATTAATATTCTTCCAATACATACCTAGACTCACAAGTCAGTCTTTAGACGCTTTGCTTAACTAAAGACTGATGACTTTCTCCCTGATTTTGTGTTTAGATGGGCGGATACAATTTCAGAGTTTAAAAAAACTCCCTATGTTGCAGAACCAATACTAAATCCGCAGGGCGGTCCTTCTGTGGCTCGCTCAACTCTTGTGCTTGTAAACATAGTCCGACTGCGTCGTTTTAAACAAAGTCGCTGTAAGTTCTTCATTTCCACAATCTTGTGGACTGAGCACACGTTTGATGAAACAGAGTTAAATCTCTCGGCATCCATTTTCAAGCTCTCTGTGTGTTTGTTTCCTTGCGGACGAGAAAAGGGGGAGCGCACATTTCCGAGAAGGCGTGTCAACGCCTCTTGCAAAAATGCGAGAGGCGTTGCTTTGCTGCCGGCCATTTTCGCCGGTGTGTTAAACACACTTTAGAAAGGAGTGTCCCCAGACTATCAGAAGGCGGAGATCTCTGATTGTCTGGTGGAGAGACTATACAAAAGCCAACAAATCTTTTCTTTACGCTGAATATTTAACCCTCATCTGTTTAAGTTGTTCCATTCGCAATCAAGCATGAGATAGATAAGAGCCTGGTTTCAGGGATAAACA
>NZ_JAWOQN010000313.1:0-836 GCF_033337395.1 Vibrio sp. YT-19(2023)
CCAAGCTCTTGCGTAATGCGATCCAACAAAATAGCGAGGATCACAATGCCTAAACCGCCGACAGCGGCCAGACCCATGTCCAGTCGTCCGATGCCTCGTAACACCATCTGACCCAAACCGCCCACGGCGATCATCGAGGCGATAACCACCATCGATAGAGAAAGCATCAAGGTTTGGTTGACGCCCGCCATGATCGTTGGCAGCGCAAGTGGCAATTGAATGCGATACAGCATTTGCTTTTTGTTTGCGCCAAAAGAGTGACCCGCTTCGATAAGCTCTTCCGGTACTTGTTGAATCCCAAGAATGGTCAATCGAACCACTGGCGGTAGCGCGAAAATGATCGTTACGACAACGCCCGGTACGTTACCAATACCAAACAGCATCACTATCGGAACAAGGTAGACGAACGCAGGGGTGGTCTGCATCGCATCCAATATTGGTCTTACAAACTTGGCGGCGGTTTGGCTTCTGGCTAGCCAGATCCCCATGGGTAAGCCAATCAACAAGCAGAAAAACACCGATGTGAGCACCAAGGCGAGCGTGGTCATGGCTTGAGACCAAGCGCCGATCAAGCCAATGAACACTAACGATACTAGTGTTGATAAACCAAGTTTGAAGTTAGAAAACTGCCACGCGAGTAAAAATAGGGTCAGCACCATAATCGGTGACGGCGTAGAGACTAACGCGGTTTCGAATGAGGACAAGATAAAATCGATCGGAACTCGTATGGCTTGAAAAACAGGGCGACCATGTTCAACGAGCCAATTCAACCCAGATTCTACCCAATTATCGAGTGGGAGAACGGCATCTTGAAATGGGTTCATGATATCGAAAGG
>NZ_JAWOQN010000314.1:0-836 GCF_033337395.1 Vibrio sp. YT-19(2023)
GCCGAGTGTTGTTCACCGACTCTGGCTTACAGCTGGTGTATCAAGCTAAACGCATTCTGAGTGAGGTGAAAACCTTTAAAGATATGGCCAGCGGACAGAGTGGGGCGATGACCGGTCCAATGCACATCGGTTTTATTCCGACGGTTGGCCCGTACTTATTGCCTAAAATTCTTCCACAGCTGAAAGAAGAGTTCCCTGAGCTTGAGCTGTTCCTGCATGAAGCTCAAACTCATCAGTTGGTTCGTCAGCTAGAGGAAGGGAAGCTGGACTGTTTGGTATTGGCTTCTGTGGCGGAAACTGCCCCATTTAAAGAGATTGAAGTGTACAACGAACCGCTTAGTGTTGCTGTACCATGTGGTCATGAATGGGCACAGCTCGACCAGGTTGATATGTTGGAGCTCAATGGGAAGACCGTGCTGGCTTTAGGTGATGGACATTGCTTACGCGACCAAGCGTTAGGTTTCTGCTTTGCGGCAGGAGCAAAAGATGATGAGCGCTTTAAAGCCACCAGTTTAGAAACTTTGCGTAATATGGTTGCTGCGGGAGCGGGTATTACTTTGTTGCCTCAGCTTTCTATTCCAGCCGAAAAACAAAAAGATGGCGTTTGCTACATTCCTGCCGTCAACCCTACGCCTTCACGCAGCATTGTTTTGGCGTACCGCCCTGGCTCTCCGTTGCGTGCTCGTTTTGAAGCATTAGCAGCGAAAATCAAAGCAATTCTCGAGTCGCAGCCATCTTCTATGGCCGCTTAACGTTATAAAAAAGGGGAGAGCCAACGCTCTCCCCTTATCTTTTCTTTCGTTTGGTTTAGAACAACTCTTCCGTTGTGCCACCAG
>NZ_JAWOQN010000315.1:0-836 GCF_033337395.1 Vibrio sp. YT-19(2023)
CGTACTGTACATCATGACGTTGATTTAACCGCATTCAACAAACCGAAAGGGTTATTACCGGACTATCAAGAGCGTTACTTTTATGCTGACAAAGCGCTACAAAATTACGCGTATGAAGCAGCGGTGGAGACGTTAGGCAAAGAGAGTGTGTTCCGAGGCATCATTGCTTCTGGTGATCAGTTTATCGCCAGTAAAGTAAAAGTCACGGGCATCTACCAAGAGTTCAACGCGATGGCCGTTGAAATGGAAGGTGCAGCATTGGGACAAGTTGCAACCGCCTTTAAGGTTCCGTATGTTGTCATCCGCACGATTTCCGACAAAGCGGATGGTTCTGCTGATGTGGTTTATTCTGAGCTGAAAAAAGCGACGGCAGATAACTCAGCAACCATTACGCTCAACATGCTTAAGCGCATGCAATAGGGTGAGAATACGAAAAGCAGCACATTAAGTGCTGCTTTTTTATGAGTTCGCCAAAGTAAACATTATCGATTCTTTACCTTCAAATTCCTCCCTCAGCCGCGAGTTTGGTTGTAAGCGGCCGAGAGAATCGATTGTCATCGTTGGCCGTTTTCCACCACAAGCTAAGTTGCTCTTTGTCCATTGGCTTTCCGAACAAGTATCCTTGCATGAAATCACATCGATAAGCGGACAACCATTTGTGCATAACGTCGTGTTCAATGCCTTCGGCGGTCACGGTTTTGTTTTGGGCATGGCACAGCTCAATGATCGGTTTGATCACGTGTCCATTATTGGTATTCATCAACGTCAGTAGAAACTCTCGGTCAAACTTAATCTTTTGTACTGGGTATTGAACAAGTTGAGTGAGCGACGTGTAG
>NZ_JAWOQN010000316.1:0-834 GCF_033337395.1 Vibrio sp. YT-19(2023)
GCCCGGTCCATCACTCATGATCACCGCCATTGAGTTTGGATGTTCAGCATCGCCCTCTCGGGTCCAGCCAATCACATCCCAATGGTCGAGATAAGAATTCTGTTTGCCATACGCATACTCTTTACGCAGTGTTACAAGTTCTTCAATGTAAGGCACTTTGGCCATATTGATGTTGTAGCCTTTGTCGCTGTACTGCGCGCCGTAGTAATCTGCGTAGAACACCGACGGATAACCTTCTTCACGCAATAAAATGAATGCGTAAGCAAGAGGCTTGAACCACCAATCTACTGTCGACTCTAACGCCTGCAGTGGCTGTGTATCGTGGTTTTCTACGAGAGTCACTGCTTTGACTGGGTTGTCCTTCATCAACGTGCCATTCATGATTTGGCGCATATCGTAATTGCCGCCAGATTTTGACGCGTTGTAGAAGTTCATGTGAAGCGGCGCATCGAACAACGACATACTGCCAGAGGTCTTAGTAATAAAGTTATGCAGTTGATTTACGTCGTAATTCCAATACTCACCAACGGTGAAAAGCTCTTTGCCTGTTTTCCAACGTAAATGATCAATCCACTCTTGTAGATACTGATATTTAATGTGCTTCACGGCATCCATTCTAAAGCCATCAACGCCGGTCATGTTGATGTACCACTCACCCCAATCTTTCAGCTCTTGTTTAACTTCTGGGTGATCCATGTCTAAATCGGCGTACATTAGGTAGTCGTAATTGCCTTTTTCAGAGCTGACTTCCCAATCCCATGCTTTTCCTTCGCCTTTGAATTTAAAGATCGCTTTTTCTTTGCCGGCATCATCCCAGTCAACACCGTCAAAGTG
>NZ_JAWOQN010000317.1:0-833 GCF_033337395.1 Vibrio sp. YT-19(2023)
AACTGGGCGATATCCGAGTTTTCTCGTCAGGGGTTAATCACCAGTAAACCATTTGGCAAAGGTTTGTGGCGTCGTCTGTTCGCAGCAACGCGTAACTCTGAAAAAGATAAGCGTTATCTGCAAGCCTTCTTTGCGACGGCGAGACAACAATGCAAAAGCCATCTTGACGGCATCAAGATGGCTTATCAACAAGGAATCGATTGAGACTAGCGTTCGTACGCTTTGAATTGATTGGTGAGTGGGTCGTACTGATAACCAAGCATATCAAGTTTGCCCACCACCGACTCAACATCCATTTCGTAGACCGAAGCCAACTCGTCAAAACTGTCGCACTCTAAGCGTAGTTTTTCGTTGACGATCCCCAACAAAATGATGCTATCCAGATTGCCTACATTGCTTAAATCCATCGCGACACTCCTCTTCGACAACGTATCAAGGTATATACATACAGCGTAGACAGGATCTGGAGAATTTAAAGTGAGCTCACTCGAGATCGTGAACTCACTGTCAGACTTGTTAAACAGCCAGAGCAAACAAACCTTGTCGGCTTGTCATGGAAGCAAGAGCAAGCAGCAAAGCAATGCTCAGTTGCACTTTTTCTGGCGCCTTGTGTGTGAAGATATGCCAACACCAAACCACAATGGTAGAGATAAGCAGCGCTAAAGAGATCAAAATCGGCTGCGTTGCGCTCGCAAGCGTAGCTTCATCCAATTGGTACGATGAAAATAAAATCGCAAGCACCAATAGCATGCCAGAAACAATACCCGTTACAGGTAAAATACGGTGGAACGCCTGTAGTCGGCTACGGGCAATCGTAAGCAGCAATTGAGAGA
>NZ_JAWOQN010000318.1:0-831 GCF_033337395.1 Vibrio sp. YT-19(2023)
CCACTTTGTGGTTCATGACTGGGGTGAAGTCGTAACAAGGTAGCGCTAGGGGAACCTGGCGCTGGATCACCTCCTTAAACGATGATTATTGCGATGAGTGTTCACACAGATTGATACGGTTTATGAAGTTTAAGAGATAGAACATCCCCCAAGATGTTCACTTAGTGTCCCGTTCGTCTAGAGGCCTAGGACACCGCCCTTTCACGGCGGTAACAGGGGTTCGACTCCCCTACGGGATACCATTGGGTCGTTAGCTCAGTTGGTAGAGCAGTTGACTTTTAATCAATTGGTCGCAGGTTCGAATCCTGCACGACCCACCATTTCCTTCCACGGAAATCAAAACAATGTGGGCGATTAGCTCAGTTGGGAGAGCACCTGCCTTACAAGCAGGGGGTCACTGGTTCGAGCCCGGTATCGCCCACCATTCTCTAAGTATTTTTGGAATAAAACGTCCAAACCAGAACAAGCAATTGATACTGGTTGGTATTTTTGACTCTGAAAGTCTTTAGAAAATGTAACTTCCTTGTGAAGCAACATAGCTCTTTAACAATTTGGAAAGCTGACAAAACAACAATTTATTGTTGTTTGTAAAGTTCTCAATGTTTATCGAAAGATAAACACCAAAAAACACATTCAAGTGTTCTTGGCTTTTTGTTTTCATTTTTTCTAAAAATGAAGGTAAAGAGATGAGTCCGGCAAAATCGAATGTCTCTCGCTCATTCAAATAATGAGAGACAACTTTGGTGATTTGATTATCAACTCGAAACTCCTTCGGGTTGTATGGTTAAGTGACTAAGCGTACACGGTGGATGCCTTGGCAGTCAGAGGCGA
>NZ_JAWOQN010000031.1:0-53078 GCF_033337395.1 Vibrio sp. YT-19(2023)
TGGTGCCGACTACCGGAATCGAACTGGTGACCTACTGATTACAAGTCAGTTGCTCTACCTACTGAGCTAAGTCGGCACACTTTATTCTTTGTGCTTTTGTCTGTGTTATAACATTTCGTTAAGACACCAACAAATCAAATTGTGGTGCCCGGAGGCGGAATCGAACCACCGACACGAGGATTTTCAATCCTCTGCTCTACCGACTGAGCTATCCGGGCAACGGAGCGCTATTAAACGGATTTTCCCGCGTTGCGTCAACCACTTTTTTTAAATAATTTCAAAAAAGTGGTTGTTCGAACGCTTTTTATTCAACTGTCACTACAAAGTTTGCTTCGAGTTAAATTCCTTTTTGAAATTTGTAACTTTTTCTAGGTAGCGACGCGCTTCTGCGTTCGGGTGTTTCTTGGTTAACGCCCAATAAACTTGGTTGGGTTGCAATGAATTAAGATCTTGCATTGCGCGTTTGCGATCACTGCGATGAAATGTGTTTAAAACTCCTCCAGTACCGCCATTGTAAGCTGAAATCATGCTGTACTCGAGAGAGGTAGGGTGGCGGACTTCTCTTAAATAACGGTTTTTTAAGATATAGAAATACGCAGTACCAGTATCTATGTTGTTTTCTGGATTAAACAAATATTCAGGGCTTGGTTGGCCCGAGCGCTTTTTCACGAGTTTGAACACATCTCGTCCCGCTGTTTTAGGTACAACTTGCATTAGGCCATATGCATTTGCCCAACTTACCGCGTATGGGTTGAAACTGCTCTCGGTTTTAATAATGGCGTATATCAAGTCTTCTGGAATGTCGTATTTCTTGGAAGCTCGACGCACGATATCGGCGTATTGGTAGCTGCGTGTTGAAAAGTGGTCTTCAACCATGGGAATTTCGACATAATACGCTTTCTTGAAATCTACATTTTTGGTTTTTATTTTATTTGCGATGAGGTATTCCGCAAATCGGTTTGCCCGCCAAGACCATTGAATTGGCTTATTGTCTTGGTCGACAACTTGTTTATACAGGAATGGTTGCCCCTCTAACCTGATACCTTTAGAGGAGAATAAGTCGACATGAGCGGGATCGTCTGGTGTTAATAAGGTGGTGACAATCGCGTCTTTTAGGTGTTTTTGGGGCTCGGTCGGTGATACGGTCTCTATCGTGATCACGCCTTTGCGAAAGTCGACCTCGGCGCGGCTAAGGTAGTTATCGATGTACTTAACGTAATTACTTTTGCCAGCGTACTTGATTTCTTTTTTACCCCAGCGCTTTTGAATATTGCCTGAAAAGCTATTGATTAAGGCATCTAGCGCCGCAGTATCTTTTTCAAATTGTCCTGGTAGCTCAGCTAAGTTATTGGCAAAACGGTTTGTTGGCTCGTAGTTGACGTCATAAATCTTTTCGACGAATTCACGGCTACAGCCTGCCATTAAAAGTGCGGCAGCGATAAAGACAATTTTTTTCATAAGTATCAGAGTTATTGAAGGTAATAGAAAAATGACACCACAAATGGTTGTGATGTCATTGTTTAACTCAAGCGACTTTATTCGCTCGGCGGTGTGTAACCTTCGATATGAACGTCTTTTCCTTCAAAGAGGAAATTTACCATTTCTGTTTCGATCAATTTGCGGTGTTCTGGATCCATCATGTTGAGTTTCTTCTCGTTGATCAACATGGTTTGTTTGTGTTGCCACTGAGCCCACGCTTCTTTCGAGATGTTGTCGAAAATGCGTTTACCTAGTTCACCAGGGTAAAGTTGAAAGTCTAGACCTTCGCCTTCTTTCTTTAGTCGAGCACAAAATACAGTGCGGCTCATAATGACTCCTTGTATTCAATTAACGAAGTTCGTGGGGTAGCGTTTCCAGCAATAGTTTTACTGGCGCGGCTAAACCGACTTCTTCAGGTTTAGATAAGTTATACCAAAGACCTTTGTTGCCTTCCATTATCACGTCCGGTTGCTTTGATAAATCAATCAAAATTGGCGTGATATCTAGGTGGTAATGGCTAAAGGTATGACGAAAGGTAATCAGTGTTTGCTGCTGTTTGATATTGCTGGCTTGAATGCCGCGTTGATCCAGTAGCAATTCAATGTCGCTTTCTGCATCCACATGTTCGGTTTGTGGGAAGCAGAATAAGCCACCCCAAATGCCTGTTTGTGGTCTTTGCTCCAACCACACCTCATGACCATTTTCGGTGTTGTGGTGAAGCATCACGAAACGAGTTTGCTTGATTGGTTTATCTTTCTTCGGTTTTTTGCCCGGGTAGTCGAGCACATTACCTTGTTGTTTTGCCACACACAGGTTAGCAACAGGGCAGAGGCTACATTTGGGTTTGCTGCGAGTGCAGACCATTGCGCCCATGTCCATCATTGCCTGGTTATACTTATCTACATCCGTTTGTGGGGTATGCGTTTCGGCAATTTCCCACAGCTGGTTTTCAACCTTTTTTTGTCCTGGCCATCCTGCAACTGCGAAACAGCGGGATAGGGTGCGCTTCACGTTACCATCAAGAATCGCGTGTGGTTGTTTATACACAGACGATAAAATGGCGGCAGCAGTAGAGCGACCGATCCCCGGTAGGGCGTTCATTTTCTCTATATCAAGAGGAAACTCACCATTGTATGTAGAGGCGACCTCTTGTGCGGCTTTGTGAAGGTTACGGGCTCGGGCGTAATACCCTAAGCCAGTCCAAAGGTGTAGGACTTCATCTTGCTCAGCATTGGCAAGATCGATCACGGTTGGAAAGCGCTCCAAGAAACGTTGGTAATACGGAATAACCGTAGTGACCTGAGTTTGCTGAAGCATAATTTCAGACAACCAGACACTGTATGCGGTCTTATTTTGTTGCCACGGAAGATCTTTTCTTCCATATGCGTCATACCATTCTAGGATGGCACTGGCGAAAGGTGTCACGACTTGCTCTGTATTCTATTATTGGTTAGGTGCAAAATTGCACCACATAATGGGCAAGAAGTACAACAGATAAACAGTAGGGATATAAAGAGGTGTGTCGTTGCTTTTGGGTTGCCATAGACCAAGAGCTCAACAAATACTTGCACCTAAGTAAATTCTTTGGATAATCCCCGCTTTGATTAATCAATGTGCAGGCAAAATCAATGAGTGAAGTAACCACTAACGAATACAACGAAGACGGAAAGCTGATCCGCAAAATCCGCAGCTTTGTACGCCGTGAAGGGCGTTTGACTAAAGGTCAAGAGAGCGCGATGAATGAATGCTGGCCTACGATGGGTATTGACTTCAAAGCTGAACTTCTCGATTGGAAAGAGGTGTTTGGCAACGATAACCCAGTAGTGCTTGAGATCGGTTTTGGTATGGGTGCTTCATTGGTTGAAATGGCAAAGAACGCGCCAGAGAAAAACTTCATCGGTATCGAAGTTCATAGCCCAGGCGTTGGTGCTTGTCTTGCCGATGCTCGCGAAGCGGGAATTATTAACCTGCGTGTAATGTGTCACGATGCGGTAGAAGTATTCGAACACATGATCCCAAATGGCAGCTTATCGACACTGCAATTGTTCTTCCCTGACCCTTGGCATAAGAAGCGTCACCACAAGCGTCGTATTGTTCAATTAGGTTTTGCGGAAATGGTTCGTGAGAAGCTGATCCCTAATGAAGGTGTTTTCCACATGGCGACCGACTGGGAAAACTACGCAGAGCACATGATTGAAGTGATGAACCAAGCGCCAGGTTTCGAAAACATTGCTAAAGATGGTGATTTCGTTCCTCGTCCAGACGATCGCCCGCTAACGAAGTTTGAAGCTCGTGGTCACCGTCTTGGTCACGGTGTTTGGGATATCAAATATAAGCGTATTGCGTAACCAGAGGAGTTCATAGGATGTACCATTACGCGATATTAGCGAATCCGGGTCATAACCGAATTTACTTTGATAGCGCAATGACCATTGCCTGTTCTGAACTAAAAGCAATTTTAGCTTCACAAGGCGTGGATGTGACAGAAATTGGTAGTAAAAACGTTGGCTTACCTGCTGCGTTGGTGTTTTCTTGTCAGGAAGCGCTAACCGATGAGCAGTCGCGAAGAATCGCAGCCTCTTCGATTTACTATGCGCTATTTGAAGTGCGCGAAGATGGTTTACTTCGACCAGTTCAAGTGCCCGTATTTAACACTTTCCCGGAAAGTATGAGCCAGATTTTACGCTACACCGGGAAAACAAACGAGCAGTTTACCCGTTTGATGGTGAATATCGGCATTAGTGCGTCCAATACGGGAAGTGAACAACTGACCTTAATGGATCCAATGTGTGGTAAAGGTACAACCTTATTTGAAGGCTTGATCCACGGTTTGAACGTGGTAGGGGTTGAGATCAACGCCAAGTGGGTGCAAGAGATCCAGACCTTTATTGTTAAGTTCATGAAGAATGGCCGCTTTAAGCACAAAGTGAGCAAAGAAAAGCGCACTGCGGGTGGCAAGAAAGTGGCGGATGGTTTCGTGGTTGAAACTGCAGCAAATAAAGAAGATTACAACCAAGGCAATCTTCAGTTTATGAAGCTGTATTCGGCTGATACTCGTATCGCTGATCAAGTCGTGAAAAAGAACTCAGTTGATGTGATGGTGTCTGACTTGCCTTACGGCGTGCAGCACGGCAGCAAAAATGCCAAGGACAGCAAACTGAACCGTAGTCCACTAGAGCTTTTAAAAGAGGCTCTGCCTGCATGGAAAGTGGTATTGAAAAAGCAAGGTTCAGTGGTGTTGTCTTTCAATGAATTCACATTGAAATGGAAAGATGTCGCGGCATTATTTGAAGAGCAAGGTTGGAAGGTACTTTCAGAAGAGCCTTACATCGGTTATCTTCACCGTGTTGATCAATCTATCAACCGCAATATTATTGTGGCAGTAAAACCATAATCGACTTGAGTCGAACGAACCCTATGGAAAAGCCAACGACACGTTGGCTTTTTTTACCTCTGAGCTCAACGAGTTCTCTTGTAAATAGAAGGTAGAGAATGAAACCGACAGTGGAAATTTTGACAGATATTTTGGCGGAAGTACGCCCTTTAATCGGCCAAGGTAAAGTGGCTGATTACATTCCTGCTCTGGCAAAAGTACCCAGCAACAAGTTAGGTATTGCGGTATACACCAACGAAGGTGAGGTTATTAAGGCGGGTGATGCCGATGAACCTTTCTCTATCCAATCTATTTCAAAAGCATTGAGCTTGACGTTAGCGATGTGCTTGTACAAGCAAGAAGAAATTTGGTCTCGAGTGGGAAAAGAGCCTTCGGGGCAGGCATTTAATTCGCTAATCCAGCTAGAAATGGAGCAAGGTATTCCTCGTAATCCATTTATAAATGCTGGAGCGATAGTAGTGGCGGATTTGTTACAAACTCGCTTATCTGCGCCTCGTCAGCGCCTGTTGGAGTTTGTGCGTCAGCTTTCTGGTGATACCCATATTGTGTATGACAAAGTCGTTGCGGCATCCGAAATGATGCATGGTGATCGTAATGCGGCGATTGCATATCTCATGCGTTCGTTTGGCAACTTCGAAAATGAAGTGATTCCAGTACTACAAAATTACTTCCACGCTTGTGCGCTGAAGATGAGTTGCGTCGATTTGGCTAAAACGTTTAGCTATTTAGCAAACAAGGGCACATCGGTACAAACGGGTAAGCCTGTAGTTTCTCCTGTGCAAACCAAACAACTTAATGCACTGTTAGCAACGTGTGGCTTGTATGATGGCGCGGGCGAGTTTGCTTATCGCGTTGGAATGCCTGGTAAGTCTGGTGTTGGTGGTGGCATTATCGCGGTAGTACCTGGTGAAATGACCATTTCAGTATGGTCTCCAGAGCTTGATCCTTCAGGTAACTCGCTTGCTGGTACTAAGGCGCTTGAGCTGCTCTCAGAGCGAATTGGCCGTTCAATTTTCTAAGGTTGGAAATGTGTCAACCTTATTTAGGACGGCACACAGTTTCTAAATAAAAAGCCTCTCAATTGAGAGGCTTTTTTTGTTTTGGGGTTGCGTTACTCTTCGCTTTCTTCGGCCATAAAGGCTTCGAGCAAATCATTAAGGAAGAGCTTCCCTTTTTCAGTAATTTGCCAGTGGGTAGGCGTTTCACTCAGGTAGCCCATTTCTATCGCCCAGTTGATGGTTTCTTGAATCGTACTAAGCGGTAAGCCCGTGGTGTCCACGTAATCTTGCTTCGGACAGGCTTCAATTAAGCGGAATCGGTTCATAAAGAACTCGAATGGACGATCTTCATCCGCGACGACATGTTCCGTATGCAGATAAGGTTTGACCATATTTTGATAAGCCGCTAAATAGCCTCGCGGGTGTTTTACCTTTGTCGTTCGAATAATACGTCCGTCGGTAAAACTGAGTTTGCCATGAGAGCCACAACCGATACCAAGGTAATCACCAAAGCGCCAGTAGTTGAGGTTGTGCTGACACTGATAGCCCGGCTTACTGTAACCGGAGATTTCATATTGCACATAACCCGCGGCTGCAAGTTTTTGGTGTCCGAGCTCGAAAATATCCCACAAGTCATCATCGTCAGGTAGCGTTGGTGGCTTGTAGTAGAACATGGTGTTTGGTTCGATGGTCAGCTGATACCAAGACAAGTGCGGCGGTGCCAACTCAATCGCTTTGTCCAAATCTGCCAAGGCTTGTTCGATGCTTTGATCAGGTAAGCCGTGCATGAGATCGAGGTTAAAGCTGTTCAAACCGATTTGGTGCGCCAGCTGAGCAGCGTTGACGGCTTCGTCTTGGCCGTGAATACGCCCCAAACGCTCAAGCTTTTGTTGCTCAAAGCTTTGCACGCCGATAGAGATACGCGTTACCCCGGCTTTACGGTAGCCAACAAAACGCTCTGCTTCGATGGTGCCTGGGTTCGCTTCCATGGTTATTTCGATTTCAGGCTTGAACGGAATACGCGCTTCAATGCCCTTAAGTAGACGCTCGATGCCTTCTGCCGAAATCAAACTCGGCGTACCACCACCAATGAAGATTGAATGCAGTGGACGTGGCGCTTCGTTAAGTCGGTATTTCTCAATGTCGGTATCCAAATCTTCTAAAAGGGCATTGATGTACTCTTCTTCTGGAATCTCGGTTTTGAGCGCGTGAGAGTTAAAGTCGCAATACGGGCACTTTTGCACACACCAAGGGATGTGTACATACAAGCTGAGTGCTGGGGGCGTTAACATGGTCTAATTCGCTCGTGATTACTGAGACACTTGCTCAGACAGTTGAGCAAACAACGACTTGAGCGCTTTACCGCGGTGAGACAGTTGTTTCTTACGTGCAGGTTCAAGTTCGGCTGACGCACAGTTGTCTTCAGGAACAAAGAAGATTGGGTCGTAGCCAAAGCCATTTTCACCGTGTGCTTCAGTTAGAATTCGGCCTTCCCATTTACCGTGACAGACGATAGGCGTTGGGTCGTTCTCGTGACGCATGAGGACTAATACGCAGTGGAAACGTGCTGTACGCTCTGCTTCTGGTACGCCTTCCATTGCCGCTAGCAATTTTTCTAGATTCTCTTGATCAGATGCGCTCTCGCCTGCGTAACGTGCAGAGTAAATGCCCGGAGCGCCTTTTAAGAAATCGACTTCTAATCCAGAGTCGTCTGCAATGGCAGGAAGCCCTGTTTCTTGTGCGGCATGGCGAGCTTTAATGATTGCGTTTTCAATGAAAGTTGTACCCGTTTCAGCTACTTCCGATACATTGAATTCACTTTGCGCTAATACTTCAAAGCCGAAGTCAGACAATAAATCTGCCATTTCACGAACTTTGCCTTGGTTACCAGTTGCTAGCACAATTTTTTTCATGGGAATCTCTTTTAATAGTGATAGAGGAGAACAAATCGTTCTCCTCTAGATATTCTTTAACTAATAAGTGGTTTTTAGCCTGCTTAGATCCAAAAGCTTTTGGAACATCACAACCCAATTACTCTTCAACATAAAACTTCTGGGTGAATTTAAGCTTACCTGAGCCTTTGTTTCCAGCTTTTACGTCAATATCGAAAGTAAAAGTTTCTTCGTGGGTAATTGGCAGTTCGGCTAAATAGTATATCGCATTGCCTTCTTTGACTTCACGAAAGGTCAAGGTCTGAGTTTGGCCGATAAGGTTCTTCGCGCGTCCAGCAATTTTTGCTTCTAATGCTGGCTTACCCAATGAAGCTCTATCTAACACGCTAATATTAACCACAGCGAGGTATCCATTACGTTTGATATCGTAGCTACGTGCGACTTTGGGTGTTAGGAATGTTGAGTTAAACGCTACATAGTGTACTTCGATATCTTTCATATTTTTAAACTGATCGGCGAAGCTTGGTAACGACAACAGGCTAATCAGTAATGCGGTAATCCATTTGCTCATTGTTACTTCCTCAAAGCACTTGTTATAAAACAACCATAGCTGCAATTTTACCTTGGTCAGGGGGTAAAAAATGCGTACTCAGTCGTTGGTATTAGTAAGTGTGGTACAAAATCGTAAATAAAAAGCCATCATATGATGGCTTTAATTTCTGTCGGTATCTGGGTAGGCGATTCTATCCGAATTTGTTTGTGCCGTCCTAATTCACCTTTTTCTATGTGAACCAAGCCCTTAGCGATTTTAAACTGCTTGGCTAAGAACTTAGTTAGGTGTGCATTAGCTTTGCCATCGACAGGTGGAGCAGTAATGGCGATTTTTAGCTCTTCACCATGCAAGCCAACGATTTTATCGCGGCTAGCTTTAGGTTGAATATAGAGCTTCAGGATGATGTCCTCACCATCTTGCCAAACTGCAGCTGACATTATAGCTGGAACCAAATTGGACCAATGATATCGCCCATTAAGAAGTTCGCGAACTGCAAGCCGATAAATAACACCAGTACGCTTAAATCAAGACCACCAATAGCCGGAAGAATACGACGGATTGGAGCGCACATTGGCTCGGTCAGTTGATGGAATACGTACTCGATAGGGCTGCGGCCTTGGCTTACCCAGCTCAAAATTGCACGGATCAATAGTACCCAGAACAATAGGCCACCTGCGGCTTTGATTAATGATAATAAGCCCAAGAATAAGAAGTCAGCGCTGAAAGAGACGGAACCGTTCGAAGCTATTAGGATAAGCACGACAAATTTAAGCACACACAACACGTAGGCAAACAACACGGTTGCTAGGTCAATATTCCCCACGGAAGGGATAACGCGGCGCAATGGACCAATGACCGGCTGAGTCGCTTTTACTATGAATTGCGAGAATGGGTTGTAGAAGTCTGCGCGCGCAGCTTGCAACCAAATTCGCAAAATTACGACCATGATGTACAGGTCAAATAGGGTTGAGATGAGAAAACTCATTGAATTCATAAGGTACCCTTAACAAGTGATGGATGATACTAAACGGAGTTCATCCAAATAATTAAAACAGTTTTTCCATTTCTTCCGCGCGAGCCACAGCAGCTTGCATGGCTTTAGCGACAATATCTGAAAGTTGATGTTCGTTGAATGTACGCAGTGCTTCTGCCGTTGTCCCACCTTTCGATGTCACGTTCTCACGCAGGGTCGATAGCTCAGTTTCTGGGTTGCTAACCACCATACTGGCCGCGCCCAATGCAGCTTGTTGAACCAATAGTCGAGCAGTCTCTTTATCAAAGCCTTGCGCAATCGCTTCTGCTTGCATCGCTTCCATAAACAGGAAGAAGTATGCTGGAGCACTGCCCGCTGCGGCAATCACATTATTGATGCCAGACTCTTGCTCAACCCAACATACTTTACCGACCGCTTCCATTAACTCTGCGGCAAAAGCTTTGTCGTGCTCGGTTACATGAGTTGGTGCGAATAACCCACTCATACCCAACCCAAGTTGTGATGGCGTATTTGGCATAACACGAACCAAGTTCAATTTGGTGGCTAGCATATCATCCAATCGTGAACAGTTGATGCCTGCGGCAATAGAAATCACCAGTTTATTAGTGAAATCGATCGATTGCAGTGGTTTACAGACATCAGCCATCATTTGCGGTTTTACAGACAATACCACCACATCCGCCTCGGTCGCAGCTTGGATGTTATCGCTGGTGGTACGGATGCCAAAATCTTGTTCTAGCAGAAGGCGGCGAGCCTCTGAAGGAGCTGTCGCGGTAATGTTTTGCGCTGGGTATCCGTTAGCAACCAAGCCTGAAACAATGGCTCTCACCATGTTGCCAGCACCAATGAAGGCGATTTTTTTATGTTCCATTTGTCTGATTTCCATCATGATATTTAGAATTTGTTGTGCGCCCAGGTGTATAATGGCGCCGCTGTTACTTACTGCTCCTATTGGCGAGTAAGATGATTGCGCATTTACGCTCTAACGATTGACGACATAACTTATGTCGCGAGTGAGCGTTTTGTTGATTTAGCTGTAGTCTCGTGCGCCGAAAATAGCGGTTCCAATACGAACCATTGTACTACCAGCTTCGATTGCAGCGGTCATATCACCACTCATTCCCATTGATAATGTATCGATTTCTGGGAACTGTGCTTCGAGTGTTTGCTTCAACGTAGCCAACTTCTGAAATTCACGGAGTTGTGATTCGTAGTCAGACACGTTGGCAGGAATCGACATCAACCCTCTTAAAGTGAGGTTGGGTAGGCGAGAAATCAACTCCGCCAGCTCGAATACTTCCGCTTCAGTGACACCAGACTTAGATGCCTCACCACTGGTGTTAACCTGAATCAGAACTTGTAGCGGTTTAAGTTCGCTTGGCCGCTGATCATTCAGGCGTTGAGCAATCTTGGTTCGATCGATGGTGTGAACCCAATCGAAATGTTCAGCAACAAGTCGCGATTTATTGGATTGAATCGGACCAATGAAGTGCCATTCGATTCGATTATCTGGATAATGCTCGGCAAAGTGCTGAACTTTACTGACGCCCTCTTGAACGTAGTTTTCACCAAAGGCGGTTTGTCCCGCTTGGTAGGCTTCGAGAATTGCCTCGACAGGTTTAGTTTTGCTTACCGCTAGAAGTTGCACTGACTCTGGAGTTCGACCACATTTTTGCTCGTCATATCGAATTTGAGAGGTGATATGTTCAATATTTTGTTGAATACTACTCATAGCTGTACTTTAGACTTAAGGATTTTAAATGGATATCACTGAGTTACTGGATTTTAGTGTAAAACATAATGCCTCGGATCTACATCTTTCTGCAGGTGTCCCACCAATGGTTCGTATTGATGGGGATGTGAGAAAACTAGGCATTCCAGCGTTTACACACCAAGAAGTGCATCGTTTGGTTTTCGAAATCATGAACGATGCCCAACGCAGTGAGTTCGAAGAAAAACTCGAAGTCGATTTCTCTTTTGAGTTGCATAACGTTGGCCGTTTCCGTGTCAACGCCTTCAACCAATCTCGCGGTTGTGCGGCAGTATTCCGTACCATTCCAAGTAGCATTCCAACTCTGGAAGAGCTAGAAGCGCCAGAGATCTTCAAAAAAATTGCGAACGCTGAAAAAGGCTTAGTTCTGGTCACTGGCCCAACAGGTTCAGGTAAATCGACGACCTTAGCAGCCATTGTTGACTACATTAACCGTAATCACAACAAGCACGTACTCACAATTGAAGATCCGATTGAATTTGTTCACAACAACAATAAATGTTTGATCAACCAGCGTGAAGTTCACCGTGACACCCATAGTTTCCAAAATGCTTTGCGTAGTGCATTGCGCGAAGACCCGGATGTGATTCTAGTCGGTGAGATGCGTGATAAAGAAACCATCAGCCTTGCCTTAACGGCGGCAGAAACGGGTCACTTAGTTTTCGGGACGTTGCATACCAGCTCGGCGGCAAAAACCATTGACCGTATTATCGATGTTTTTCCTGGTAGTGATAAAGATATGGTCCGCTCGATGCTATCTGAGTCCCTTCGTTCGGTTATCGCGCAAAAGCTTCTGAAGCGTAATGGTGGTGGCCGTATTGCATGCCATGAAATTATGATGGCAACGCCTGCGATTCGTAACTTGATCCGCGAAGACAAAGTCGCGCAGATGTATTCGATCATTCAAACAGGTGCGGCTCACGGCATGCAAACCATGGAGCAAAATGCTCGTCAGTTAATGGCGCAAGGCATGGTTGCTCGTGAAGAGGTCGATAGTAAGATCGGATTAGAAGTGCAGCAATTCTCGTAACGTTCATACAGATAATGGTGAATACGGAAGATGGATCTAGATAAATTTCTCGAAGGCATGCTGGCGCTGAAAGCGTCGGATCTTTACATCACGGTTGGAGCGCCAATTCTATTTCGTGTGGATGGCGAATTGCGTCCGCAAGGGGAAAAACTCACCGAGAGCGATGTGGCTGCATTACTCGACAGCGCTATGGAACCAGATCGGCGTCAGGAATTTCGTAAAAGTCGCGAGTCGAATTTTGCCATTGTGAGAGATTGTGGCCGCTTCCGTGTGAGTGCCTTTTTTCAACGCGAGTTACCAGGCGCAGTGATTCGTCGTATTGAAACCAATATTCCTACTTTTGAGCAGTTAAAGTTACCGTTAGTGTTGCAAGATTTGGCAATAGCTAAGCGTGGTTTGGTGCTGGTGGTCGGTGCTACTGGATCGGGTAAATCGACCACCATGGCGGCGATGACAGGCTATCGAAACAGCAATAAAACCGGGCACATTTTGACGGTCGAAGATCCGATCGAGTTCGTGCATGAACACAAGCGCTGTATCGTGACTCAACGTGAAGTTGGGTTAGATACGGAAAGCTATGAAGTTGCGCTTAAAAACTCGCTGCGCCAAGCACCAGATATGATTTTGATTGGTGAGATCCGTAGCCGTGAAACAATGGAATACGCGATGACCTTCGCCGAAACGGGTCACCTGTGTATGGCAACGTTGCACGCCAACAATGCCAACCAAGCTTTAGAGCGCATTCTTCACTTGGTACCGAAAGATCAAAAAGAACAATTCTTGTTCGATTTGTCGATGAACCTAAAAGGCGTGGTTGGTCAGCAGCTGATCCGAGATAAAAATGGGCAGGGACGTCATGGTGTATTTGAGATCTTGCTAAATAGTCCACGTGTGTCGGATTTGATTCGTCGCGGAGATTTACATGAGTTGAAGTCAACCATGGCTCGCTCAAATGAGTTTGGTATGCTGACGTTCGATCAATCTCTCTATAAGTTAGTGATGCAAGGTAAGATCAGCGAAGAGGATGCACTACATAGTGCCGACTCGGCAAATGATCTGCGCTTGATGTTGAAAACGCAGCGTGGTGAAGCATTCTCTACGGGCAGTTTGGCGAACGTTAAGATCGATATGGATTAATCCAATCCAGAAACAAAAAAGGTTGGCAGGAGCCAACCTTTTTTCATTGTGCTTGAAGTGTTTACTCATCCCAAAGGGCTTCAAACCAGCTTTCTAGAATCACCACTGCTGACTGGCAGTCAACATTACCTTTCGATAGGGCTTTATAGCCGCCCATGCTGAACAACTCCGCACGAGCTTCTGCAGTAGATAAACGCTCATCATGCAGTTCAACAGGCAATCCGTATCGGCCTTGCAGACGCTTAGCAAATTTTCGTGCACGAGGGGTTATGGTCTCAAGGTCTTTACCATGCAGATCGGTCGGTAAACCGACCACTAGCAAATCTGGTTGCCACTCTTTGATTTGCTTTTCGATATCGTCCCAGTTTGGAATACCGTCATTGGCTTTAAAGGCTTTTAATGGGGAAGCTGTACCAGTAATTTCTTGGCCAATAGCGCTACCAATGCTTTTGGTTCCAAAGTCAAAAGCCATAATTGTGCGTGACATAAGGTGTCTCTATCTAATGTAACTGTATATTTGGACTAAGCATGTCCAGAGTCTGCTGAAAGGTGACTTGGGTCGATGCCCAGCTTTTCGACCGCTTTCTTCCAACGCTCGTTGATTGGTGTATTAAAGATAATTTCAGGCGTCGCTTCAATGGTGAGCCAAGAGTTTTCGACCAGCTCACTTTCTAATTGGCCTGCACTCCAACCGGAGTAGCCAAGTGCCACTAAGTAATCACTTGGTTCTGCTTCTGTTCCTAACACCGACAGAATATCACGCGAAGTGGTTACCGCGAGGTCATCGGTCATTTGGACGCTGGACTCGTAGTAATCTTTGGGTTTATGCAAAATAAAGCCACGATCTTCCGAGATTGGGCCGCCATTGTAAACTGGTCTATCTAGACTGGCTTCAAATAGGCGCGGGTGTACTGGCTGAACTTCCACCTGCTTGAGCATGTTGCCGACGGTGATATCAACAGGAGCATTGATCATCAGCCCCATAGCGCCGTCTTCGTTGTGCTCACAAACGTAGATCACGCTGTTTTGAAAGTACGGATCTTTCATCCCAGGCATGGCAACCAAAAAGTGATTTGTGAGATTCATACTCATACTGACCCTTAACTCTCGTAAATGCCCTTAAGCAAACATCATACAATTTACATCTAGGTATGTGCATGAGTTTGCTTAAGTTAATGTACTACGCTCTCTATTAACTGTAATACAGTTTGAGTTATTCGCCTTTTACTCGACGCTCAATCGCATCCATCAGCTTGCCTGTGATTGAGATATCAAAAGCTGCTTCAATTTCGCGAATACAGGTTGGGCTGGTGACGTTGATTTCTGTTAGCTTGTCGCCAATTACGTCAAGGCCAACAAAGATAAGGCCTTTTTCTTTCAGTGTCGGAGCAACGGTTTGCGCAATTTTGAGGTCGGTTTCGCTTAGCGGACGAGCTTCACCAGTACCACCAGCGGCTAGGTTGCCGCGCGTTTCGCCTTTAGCAGGAATGCGTGCTAGACAGTAAGGCATAGGTTCGCCATCTACCACTAGGATACGTTTGTCACCGTTGCTGATGTCTGGCACGAAGGTTTGTGCCATTGCGTAGTTTTGACCGTGGTTAGTCAATGTCTCGATGATCACAGAGACGTTTGGATCGTTTTCTTTCACACGGAAGATGGACGCGCCACCCATACCATCAAGCGGTTTCAGGATGACATCACCATGTTTTTCACGAAATTCTTTAATTTTCTCTGCTTTTCGCGTCACGATAGTTGTAGGTGTCAGCTCTGGGAACCATGCTGTAAACAGCTTTTCGTTACAATCACGTAAGCTTTGAGGCTTGTTAACGATCAGTGCACCTTGTTCTTCTGCACGCTCAAGGATGTAAGTCGCGTAGATGTATTCAGTATCAAACGGAGGATCTTTACGCATTAGCACCGCGTCTAGCTCAGACAGTTCGATAGTTTGCTCTGATTTGAACTCGTACCAACCGTTTGGATCTTCTTTTAGTTCCACCACTTTAGTATCTGCAATGGCAACGCCTTGATCGAGATGCAGATCATTCATTTCCATGTAGTGGATTTCATAGCCGCGTCGTTGCGCTTCAAGCATCATGGCAAAGCTAGAGTCTTTTTTGATGTTAATGGACGAGATTGGGTCCATTACGATACCGAGTTTGATCATTATTTTTCTCCGTTTAACCAAGATCGCCGAAACGAACTTGTAAGGCTGTAATTGCTGTCAGAGCCGCTGTTTCGGTGCGCAGAACGCGAGGGCCGAGTAGCGTTTCTTCAAATTGGTATTCTCGAGTCATCTCGATCTCTTCAGACGATAAACCGCCTTCAGGACCGATCAGTAGGCGCACTTTTTCAACCGGGGTTGGCAAAGTGTTGATTGAGTATTTAGCACGAGGGTGAAGGTTAAGCTTTAAACCATCGTACTCTTCTTGACACCACTCTTCCAAGCTCATAATTGGACGAATTTCGGGCACGACATTACGCCCACATTGCTCACAGGCACTGATGGCGATTTTCTGCCATTGCGCGAGTTTTTTCTCAAAACGCTTTTGGTCAAGCTTGACACCACAACGTTCAGAAATCAGAGGAGTGATGGTATTGACGCCAAGTTCAACAGACTTTTGGATGGTGAACTCCATCTTATCGCCACGTGAAATGACTTGACCAAGGTGCAGATCTAAAGGGGATTCAATACTGTTTTCTACGCGCTCGGTGATGTTAACCAAAACTGATTTCTTGCTGACTTCACTGATAACCGCTGGGAACTCTGCGCCACTGCCGTCAAAAAGGAGAACGTCTTGGCCTTCTTTCATGCGCAAAACACGACCGATATGGCCTGCTGCGTCGTCACTTAAAGCAAGTGAGCCAAGTTGATGAATGGTTTCTGGATGATAAATTCGAGGGGTACGCATGAGATTTCCAGCAAGAGAATAAACTTAAACCCTAACATGGATGCTTTGCACCGAAAAAACAAGGGGCAAGAAGCGTTTCAATATCAGTAATTGAAACGCTTCGAGGTCGGAGGTTACAGTGCGCGGCAGGCTTCTTGAACAAATGGGTTGTGATTGCCCTGTACTTTTGCAATGCGCTCGTCACGCTCACATTCCCATTTATCGACAGGATAGGTTTTGTTCCAAGCACTCATTAATTGCGTTTGCTGCTTCGACAGTTTGAAACCGTACTCTTTGCTCATGTATAGATAGGTACGAGCAATTGAGCCACGCGCACGGTCTGGTGGCATGACTTTACGCTGCTTAAAGTTCACTTGCATCTCACAGCGACCATAACTCACGCCATCCATACCGTTCCATTGGCTGAAGTTGTAGTTCGAACGGTCACCGTTTACTTCACCAATAGCAGGAGTTAGGTTGTGCAAGTCTGCTTCCATCAAACGAAAAGTTTTGTCTTTTTTCTTACAGTTTTTACGTCCGCCATCTTGCCAGCATTGACGCTGGTGGCCAAATTGCCACGCAGGAACAACGTGCTCCCATTCGATTCGTGCAGCCCGTTTTTCTTGTTTACGGACTTGGTAACCGCAAGAGGCTAAATCGGGTAAGCCTTTCTTGCCTTGCCATTGAATGTTACAGCCACAGTAGAAGCTTGTTGGGTGGTCTTGATAAATTTTGACCGCCTCACGTTTGGCTGCAGAGAATGAGCTCGGTGGCGCGGCAATCGCAGTGCTAGAAAGCGCGATAAGCAACAGAGAGAATAAGTATTTCATGATAAAAGTCTTTATAAAGTATGACTTTATTCATGATAACACGCATAAAATAGCTTTAGTGATGAGTAAGTTAACAATAAGTGGCGAAGGGAAGGTTTTGATCAACTCGATCTTTATTTTGGGAACGCAAGTAACACTATGAGGTAAGGACTACGGTAATTGAATGCCGGTGAAGTTAAGTGGTTGGCGGCATTTTTGACAAGAGTATGTCGCCTCTTTGCGCAGCACTTTATTATGACGGCGAATCGATAGAGGGTAGGTCATACAACCACAACGATACTCAAAGGTTTTACCTTGAACGGATTTTACTTCAAAGCTGTGAGTGGTTTTGGCTGGTACGTTAAATACGGCTTCCATAACGCCTTTCCATTCTTTACCGTGAGGCCTAACTCGCCCGTAAACCTGATAAGTAATCAGGTGTGCTACTTCATGAGGAATGACTTCATCTAAGAATGCTTGGGTGTTTTCGCGAAATAAAACAGGGTTTAGGCGTACTTGATTTAATTGAAGGTAGGCTTTTCCTGCCGCTTTCCCACGGACGTCGAAGGTGATTGTTGGAATCGGGAAAGAACGTTTGAAAGCTTGTTCCGCCATCGCGATACATCCCGCCATCACTTGCTTGGCTTTATAGCTGAGTTCTATATCCACAATTCACCTCGATAAATCAAATAAAAAAGCCCCCGCATTTGCGAGGGCCAGATCATAGCATCAGTTAATTATGGTGTGTGTTTTTTCTTGATGGTGGCATGGTAAGCGTGCCATGTACCGTAGCCTAGAATTGGCATGGTAAACAACATTCCGATCCCGTAGGTCGCAAAGCCGATAAGAATACCGCCACAGATGATCGCTGCCCAAACAATCATTGCTGGAATGTTGGATTTCACTGCATTAAAGCTGGTAAATACAGCGGTCATCATGTCTACGCGACGCTCCATCATGAGAGGAATAGAAAAGGCTGAAATGCTAAACACCACACAAGCCAAAACAAAGCCAACTAAAGAGCCGATGACAAGGAAGGGTAGGAACTCACTTAAAGGTGCCCCTTGAACAGAAGGGTAGAGTGCATGAAGTAGAGCGGCAATGCGCATCCAAAATATCATACACACTGCGAGTAACACGGCGAACGCCCATTGAGATGTTGAGTTACGACCGATCGCTTTCATTGAATGGAACAAGCTTGCTTTGTGTCCGCGCTCTCTCTCCCAACTGGCATCATACAAGCCGAGCGCGAGAAACGGACCGATTAACATGTAAACAATCAAACTGGGCATGACGACCAAGTGTGTGCCTTGCCACTGTACGAGCAAAACAATGCCTATGGCTGCTGCCATAAAACAGATGCCATAGAAAGCACTAATAAGCGGCATTCGCACGAAATCATGCAGACCTAATGCGAGCCAATGAAAAGGTGCAGAAAGATTGACCGTATTGCACGGTATGGTTCTGGCGTATTCGTTGTCTGGCACTTCCTTTCGCTTGTTGTGGAAGTCCGATGGATTAACAGTTCGAGGCATAACTCCTCCTTGATTTATTCCCACATTATCCGCTTATACCAACTGACAGCGGTTTTTGTTCAGTCAAACTTGAAGCGACTTTTTCAAGTTTATATCTGAGCATTGGCTTAGTTTGGTATCGGCCATAAAGATGCCTGACTCATGTCTTTACTTAAGTGTTGCTTCCACAGTCGCCAGCATCCGACGTCTCTATTTAAATTGGAGTTAACAATATTTTAACTATTGGCGGAGATGGGATAATTTACAAATAATTGCTTAAAATTTATTCGGTATAAAAATGAGGGAGAAACAGGACTGCTTTGTGGGGCAGGGCGGTATGAGCCGAAATGGCTAGATAAAAGTTGCTGAAAATAAAAAGCCCCCACCATAGGCGAGGGCTTGATTGATTCTTGCTTGGCTTGATTATTTGATGCCAGCGAAATCGCGTAGAAGTGCAGCTTTGTCTGTCGCTTCCCACGGGAATTCTTCACGACCGAAGTGACCGTATGCCGCTGTCTTCTTGTAGATAGGTTGAAGAAGGTTAAGCATTTCTTGTAGACCGTATGGACGTAGGTCGAAGAATTGACGAACCGCTTCAATGATGATGTCGTGAGATACTTTCTCAGTACCGAACGTTTCCACCATGATAGACGTTGGATCAGCAACACCGATTGCGTAAGAAAGTTGGATCTCACAACGGTCAGCCATGCCTGCCGCTACGATGTTTTTCGCTACGTAGCGTGCTGCGTATGCTGCACTACGGTCAACTTTTGATGGATCTTTACCAGAAAACGCACCGCCACCGTGACGAGCTGCGCCGCCGTAGGTATCTACGATGATCTTACGACCAGTTAGACCACAGTCACCCATAGGACCACCGATTACGAAGCGACCGGTTGGGTTAATGAAGAAGTTTGTTTCTTTGTTGATCCACTCAGAAGGTAGCACTGGCTTAATGATCTCTTCCATTACCGCTTCACGCAGGTCTGAAGTTGAGATTGAGTCACAGTGTTGAGTTGAAAGAACAACCGCGTCGATACCAACGATGTTACCTTGATCGTATTGGAATGTTACCTGAGATTTTGCATCAGGACGCAACCAAGGTAGTGTGCCGTTTTTACGAACTTCTGCTTGCTTTTGAACAAGACGGTGAGAGTAAGTAATTGGCGCTGGCATTAGTACTTCAGTTTCGTTACAAGCGTAACCAAACATGATGCCTTGGTCGCCTGCACCTTGTTCTTTAGGGTCAGCTTTATCAACACCTTGGTTGATATCTGGCGACTGTTTACCGATTGTGTTTAGTACCGCACAAGAATCTGCGTCAAAGCCCATATCTGAATGTACGTAGCCGATTTCACGAACGGTTTCACGAGTTAACTCTTCGATGTCTACCCATGCTGAAGTCGTGATTTCACCACCCACCATTACCATACCGGTTTTAACGTAAGTCTCACATGCAACACGAGCCTTTGGATCTTGCTCTAGAATCGCGTCAAGAACCGCATCAGAAATCTGGTCTGCAATTTTATCTGGATGACCTTCTGATACTGACTCAGAAGTAAACAGGTGCTTAGCCATGTTAGCTCCACTATATCTGGTTTAAAACTGGGGAATGATAAACTCTCCAGCGCAAATTAATACTAATTTTTGTAGGTGTATCTACATCTAGACGTCTATTCTAAATTTGATTGCTCGAATTACAAGCTCTTTTTTGGTTTTTGTTATAACCAAACGTTTGCCTGATTTATTGATAATTTTAAGAACTTCGAACGATTTGGCGCGAAAGGTGCAATATTTGTGAGGTTTTGGACTGGAAAACGTTTGCACACCCAACAGGGCTTTGAGAGAATTATGACCTACTTTTCGTTTCGCTTAATGTACTCAGGAGCAGACATGTCGTCTCGTAAACATCTTGCCAATGCAATTCGTGCTCTAAGCATGGATGGTGTTCAACAAGCTAACTCAGGCCACCCAGGCGCACCAATGGGTATGGCTGATATCGCTGAAGTTCTTTGGCGCTCTCACCTAAACCATAACCCTTCAAACCCAGAGTGGGCCGACCGCGATCGCTTTGTGCTGTCAAACGGTCATGGGTCAATGCTTATTTACTCTCTACTGCACTTAAGCGGTTACGAGCTATCTATTGACGATCTGAAAAACTTCCGTCAATTGCACTCAAAAACCCCAGGTCACCCAGAGTACGGCTACGCGCCTGGTATCGAGACAACAACGGGTCCTCTAGGTCAAGGCATCACTAACGCTGTTGGTATGGCGATCGCAGAGAAAGCACTAGCGGCACAGTTCAACAAAGAAGGTCACGATATCGTTGACCACTTTACGTATGTGTTCATGGGTGACGGCTGTCTAATGGAAGGCATCTCGCATGAAGCATGCTCTCTTGCTGGGACGTTAGGTCTAGGCAAACTGATCGCGTTTTGGGATGACAACGGCATTTCTATCGACGGTCACGTTGAAGGCTGGTTCTCTGACGATACACCTAAGCGTTTTGAAGCGTACGGCTGGCATGTAATCCCAGCAGTCGATGGTCACGACTCAGACGCGATCAACGCAGCAATTGAAGCAGCAAAAGCGGACCCACGTCCTACGCTTATCTGTACCAAAACAATTATCGGTTTCGGTTCTCCTAACAAGTCTGGTTCGCACGACTGTCACGGTGCACCACTAGGTCACGATGAGATCCAAGCGGCTCGTGAATACCTAGGTTGGGAGTACGGCCCATTTGAGATCCCGGCAGATGTTTACGCTGAGTGGGATGCAAAAGAAGCGGGCGCCGCGAAAGAAGCAGCTTGGAATGAAAAATTCGAGGCATACGCTGCAGCTTACCCTGCTGAAGCGGCAGAGCTTAAACGACGTCTAAACGGCGAACTTCCTGCACAGTGGGAAGAAAAAGCGAACCAAATCATTGCCGATCTTCAAGCAAACCCAGCGAACATTGCATCACGTAAAGCATCGCAAAATGCACTAGAAGCGTTTGGTCAAATGCTTCCTGAGTTTATGGGTGGTTCTGCTGACCTAGCGCCTTCTAACCTGACCATGTGGTCTGGTTCTAAGTCTCTAGAAACGGAGGACTTCTCTGGCAACTACATCCACTACGGTGTACGCGAATTCGGTATGACTGCTATCATCAACGGTATCGCATTGCACGGTGGTTTCGTTCCTTACGGCGCAACATTCCTAATGTTCATGGAATATGCTCGTAACGCAATGCGTATGGCTGCGCTGATGAAAATTCAGAACATCCAAGTTTACACGCATGATTCGATCGGTCTTGGCGAAGATGGCCCAACTCACCAACCTGTTGAGCAAATGGCGTCTCTACGTGTGACTCCAAACATGAGCACATGGCGCCCATGTGACCAAGTTGAGTCTGCAGTTGCATGGAAACTAGCGATTGAACGTAAAGACGCACCAACTGCACTTATCTTCTCTCGTCAAAACCTAGCGCAACAAGAGCGTACTGCTGAACAAGTCGCAGACATCGCGAAAGGTGCTTACATCCTGAAAGATAGCGAAGGTAAGCCTGAGCTAATCCTTATCGCAACAGGTTCTGAGGTTGAGCTTGCAGTGAAAGCCGCTGAGCAACTAACTTCAGAAGGCAAGAAAGTACGCGTTGTTTCAATGCCATCTACAGACGCATTCGACAAACAAGACGCCGCTTACCGTGAAGCTGTACTGCCATCAGACGTAACGGCACGTATCGCTATTGAAGCGGGCATTGCTGATTTCTGGTACAAGTACGTTGGCTTCGACGGTCGCATCATCGGTATGACAACATTCGGTGAATCTGCACCTGCTGGTCAGCTATTCGAGATGTTTGGCTTCACGACTGAAAACGTAGTGAACACTGCAAAAGAATTGCTAGCGTAATTGTAGGACCGTCTAAACAGTCGAACGTAAACGACGATTGTTAAACGCTAAAGTTAGAAAGGCCATCATTATGATGGCCTTTTTATTTTTGTCAGGTTTTCCAACCTTGTGGAATGCTTTGGTGAATGCAGTCTAAAAGTACGGATAAGCGCAGTGGTGGTCGTCCTGCTGGTGTATAGCAGTTAATGGAAATAGGCTCAGAAAGCCAACCTTCTAAGCAAGGTGTGATTCGCCCTGGGTGATGTTTCTCATAGCCGCATGCTGTCCAAGTCGGCAGCAGTCCAATACCATGACCATTCGCGATACTGTCTATTTGCATTGCTATGTTGTCGCTGTATAACCGACTAACAAAGGGTTCTAAAAAGAACTCACCGTGTTGAGGGTGTGCTAGCATCAATCCATTTTCTTGCACTGAACCAAAATCGATCCATGGATGTGCTTCAAGTTCTTTGGGGTGCGGTATAGGCCCATGTTGTTTTAGATAATTTGGAGAGGCAAAAGGCGTATAGCGAAATACCCCCAGCACTTCTTTTCGCCAGTCTAGCTCTTTACGTTCACCGAGCCAGATGAACAAATCTGGGTCATGATGCGCCTCAGAAAAGTCACTGGTAAGTTGAACTCTAACATCGGGATTATCAGCAAGAAAACGATTGAGTACGCCGCCGAGCCAGCTTCTAACTAAGGCGGTGTGACAAACAATATGCAGTGGCCCTGAAACTTGGTTCGTTAAACCTTGCAGTGCATCATAACTCTCTTCACTTAACTCAAGAATCTGGCGGCTGTAGTGGGCAAAGATTTCTCCAGCTCTTGTCAGAACTAATCGATTACCTTGTCTGGCGGTTAGAGCCTGACCGAAGTCTTCTTCTAATTGTGCCAAGCGACGACTTAGCGTTGATTTTGGCTGATTAAGGGCTTTAGCAGCGGCTGTCAAACTTTTATGCTGATTGAGCGCATCAAAGGCTCTAATTGATGCTAAGTCGTGCATATTTATTTTACTCCTTACTGCGTTATGTACGAGTTCCATAAATGGAAAGGACCGTTCCATAACTCTCACTATGCATCTCATTCTATTTGTGAATAATTCACTTTCGAAAATAATAATCATTATCAATTATGGAGATGTAGATGTCTACTCTTAGACTGCCAGTTATTACCGCAACTGGTATTTTAGCCTTCGTCAGTGTCCCTCATGTTTTTGCCAATGATGCAGTTTCTAAAATGGAAACAGTGGTTGTAACTGCATCAAGCTACGAGCAATCTCAAGCGGACGCGCCTGCAAGTATTAGTGTTATTTCACGTGAGGAGTTGGACTCCCGTTATTACCGCGATGTGACTGATGCACTAAAAAGTGTGCCAGGTGTTGTCGTGACAGGTGGTGGTGATACTACCGACATTAGTATCCGTGGTATGGGTTCTAAATACACTTTGATACTGGTCGATGGTAAACGTCAAAGCACGCGTGAAACTCGTCCAAATAGCGACGGCCCCGGTATCGAACAAGGTTGGTTACCTCCTCTTCAAGCGATTGAGCGAATCGAAGTTATTCGCGGCCCAATGTCGACGCTTTACGGTTCTGATGCGATTGGTGGTGTGATTAACGTCATCACACGAAAAGATGCGCTAGAGTGGATGGGTAATGTTCAACTGGGCACGGTACTACAAGAGAATAGTCGCTCAGGGGGAGAGCAGAGCGCGAACTTTTTCGTTAATGGTCCGTTGGCTGAAAATTTATCTCTCCAAGTATATGGTCAGTACACAACCAGAGAAGAAGATGACATCGAATACGGTTATGAAGATAAAGATATGCAGAGTATCTCTTCAAAACTGACTTACCAGATTAATGAGCGCCACTCGGTACAATTAGAAGGTGGCACGTCGGCACAAAGTCGTCGTGGCAATGTGGGCCTTTCAGTGCCGACCACTGGGTGTCGTGGAGGGTGTGAAGATTCACTGAATGAATATCGTCGTAATTACGTAACGGTAAGCCACAACGGTGATTGGGATTCGATTGGCATTTCAGATACTTACTTACAGCGAGAAGAGAGCGAGAACAAATCTCGTGAGATGACGATCACCAACACCACGTTCAAATCGAGCTTGGTGACTGGTATCGGAAACCATACGTTGACGACGGGTGTGGACGCCACTCATGCAGAGCTTGAGGATTTCACCTCCAACAAAGCGTCATCGAAGACTGAAACATCGAATACGCAGTGGGCTGTTTTCATTGAAGATGAATGGAGAATCGCTGATCCGTTTAGCGTTACGCTTGGTGGTCGTCTAGATCATGACGAAAACTATGGCGCGCACTTTAGTCCGCGTGTTTACGGTGTATGGCGAGTTGATCCGTCTTGGACGGTGAAAGGCGGTGTGGCAACAGGTTTCCGTTCTCCACAATTACGTGAAATTACTCCTGGCTGGGCGCAAGTCAGTGGTGGCGGTAATATCTACGGTAACCCAGATCTTGACCCTGAAACGTCGCTAAACAAAGAAATCAGCGTCTTGTATCAAGGTGATTCTGGCTTAGATGTCTCTTTGACAGCGTTCCATAACGAATTCAAAGACAAGATCACACGTGTTGTTTGTCCAGACACTATCTGTACTGATGGTCCAAACCAATGGGGCGCAGATCCAACGTACCGTATTAACGTGGATGAAGCCGTCACACAAGGTATTGAAGCGACCTTAGCATCGCCGTTAACGGAAACCATTTACCTTAGCTCGAGCTACACATTTACCGACTCAGAGCAAAAAACAGGTGAATACAAAGGCATGCCGCTGCAGCAGTTACCAAAGCATCTGTTTAATGTGGATGTGACTTGGCAAACGACAACAGATCTAGAGAGCTGGGCGAAAGTCACGTACCGAGGTAAAGAAATGGATCCGGTTACTGGCCCATCAAGAAACAGTATTGTAGAACCAGCTTATACCTTTGTGGACGCCGGTGTGACATACCAGTTAACCGACAATACTCGTATTAAAGGCGCTATCTATAACTTGCTGGACGAGGAAATCAGTTACGAAGAATACGGATATATTGAAGATGGTCGTCGCTACTGGTTAGGTTTAGACGTCGCATTTTAATTATCTATCGTTGTAATAAGGTCGAGCATAGTCTCGACCTTTTTTAATCCTGCTTTACTTTGATTCAACAGGTGCGTTTGTCAGCCTGATCAGGTAGTATCTGTGACACGAAATTTTTGGTAGGGCGAAGGATAAATGCTAAAGGTTGCGATCAATGGATTTGGACGTATAGGTCGTAATGTTCTGCGAGCGGTGTATGAAAGCGGAAAACACCAGCAGATCAAGGTTGTGGCGGTAAACGAACTAGCACAGCCAGAGGCGATGGCACACCTACTGCAATATGACACCAGTCATGGTCGCTTTGGTAAAAAAATTTCCCATGACCAAGAACATTTGCATGTTCATCATGACAGCGGTGAATATGATTCCATTCGCATTCTCCATCTCTCCGAAATCGAATTACTTCCTTGGCGTGATTTAGAAGTTGATATCGTCTTGGATTGCACTGGCGCATTTGGTTCGCAAGCGGATGGGCAAGCGCATATAGAAGCAGGCGCGAAGAAAGTACTGTTTTCGCACCCGGGCGCAAACGACCTAGATAATACGATTATCTATGGCGTGAACCACGAAACTCTGAAAGACGAGCACCGTGTTGTCTCCAATGGCTCTTGCACCACCAACTGTATCGTTCCCATCATTAAAGTATTAGACGAAGCCTTCGGCATAGAGTCTGGCACCATTACCACAATTCATTCGTCCATGAACGATCAACAAGTAATTGATGCGTATCATAACGACTTACGCCGTACCCGTGCTGCAAGCCAATCTATTATTCCGGTGGACACTAAGTTGCATAAGGGGATTGAAAGGATCTTCCCGAAATTTTCCAACAAATTCGAAGCAATTTCTGTTCGTGTTCCAACGGTTAACGTCACTGCAATGGATTTAAGTGTCACAATTAGTACAAATGTGAAAGTTAATGACGTAAATCAAACCATTGTTAACGCATCTCAGTGTACATTACGTAACATTGTTGACTATACTGAATCGCCACTCGTTTCCATCGACTTTAACCACGACCCCCATAGTGCGATTGTGGATGGAAGCCAGACTAGAGTGAGTAACGGGCAACTCGTAAAAATGCTCGTTTGGTGCGACAACGAATGGGGCTTTGCTAACCGGATGCTGGATACTGCCTTAGCAATGCAAGCTTCTTCGCAAGTGGAACAGTAATGACGAAGAAGTGATGGAGAATTTTTATTTCTAGCCTTGAAATAAATCCATAATATCTCCATATCTATAACCAGTTTGAAGAATTAACAGGCTTGGCAGGGTTGCCGAGTTTTCAAAAACTTTAATTATTAAATATTTGAGAGGACACATCATGTCTGTAATCAAGATGACTGACCTGGATCTTGCAGGTAAACGTGTATTTATCCGTGCTGACCTAAACGTGCCAGTAAAAGACGGTAAAGTAACTTCGGATGCACGTATCATCGCATCTCTTCCAACTATTAAGCACTGCCTAGAAGCAGGCGCTAAAGTAATGGTTACGTCTCACCTAGGTCGCCCAACTGAAGGTGAATACGCTGAAGAGTTCTCTCTACAACCAGTTGTTAACTACCTAAACGACGCACTAGATTGCGAAGTGAAGCTAGCAAAAGACTACCTAGATGGCCTAGAGCTAAATGCGGGTGAACTTGTTGTTCTTGAAAACGTTCGCTTCAACAAAGGCGAAAAGAAAAACGACGAAGAGCTATCTAAGAAATACGCAGCACTATGTGACGTATTCGTAATGGACGCATTCGGTACGGCTCACCGTGCTCAAGCATCTACTCACGGCGTTGGTATGCACGCAGACGTAGCATGTGCTGGTCCTCTACTAGCGAACGAACTAGAAGCGCTAGGCAAAGCAATGGACAAGCCAGCTCGTCCAATGGTTGCTATCGTAGGTGGTTCAAAAGTTTCTACTAAGCTAACGGTTCTTGAGTCTCTATCTAAAATCGCTGACCAACTCGTTGTTGGTGGTGGTATTGCTAACACATTCATCGCAGCTGCTGGCCACAACGTTGGTAAGTCTCTATACGAAGCAGACCTAGTTGAAACAGCTAAGAAGCTAATGGACGAGTGTGCAATTCCAGTAGCAACTGACGTTGCATGTGCGAAAGCATTCGACGAGAACGCAGAAGCTGAAATTAAGCACGTTTCTGAAGTACAAGACGACGACATGATCTTCGACCTTGGTCCAGATTCAACAGCTGAACTAGCTGAAATCCTTAAAAACGCTAAGACTATCCTATGGAATGGTCCAGTAGGCGTATTCGAATTCAAGAACTTCGAAGCAGGTACTAAAGGTATCTCTGAAGCTATCGCAGCTTCTGAAGGCTTCTCTGTTGCAGGCGGTGGTGACACGCTAGCAGCTATCGACAAGTTCGGTATCAAAGCGGATGTATCTTACATCTCTACTGGCGGTGGCGCTTTCCTTGAGTTCGTAGAAGGTAAAGTTCTTCCAGCAGTAGAAATGCTAGAAGCACGCGCTAAGTAATTAAAGCAAAGCGGGGGAGTGATTCTCCCGCTTTCTTGTTTGCTGCAACGTGTGAGGAACTCTGCTAGAATAGCCTCAGTTGTGAGCAAACGTTTGCAAGATTTTCAACTTAACAAGTTTTGTTTAAAAACGACAGATAAATAGGATTACATCCATGTCTAAGATCTTCGACTTCGTAAAACCAGGTGTTATCTCTGGCGATGACGTTCAGAAAGTATTTGAAGTTGCAAAAGAAAACAGCTTTGCACTTCCAGCAGTAAACTGTGTGGGTACTGACTCTGTAAACGCAGTACTTGAAGCAGCTGCAAAAGTTAAAGCTCCAGTTATCGTTCAGTTCTCTAACGGTGGCGCTGCTTTCTTTGCTGGTAAAGGTCTAAAACTTGAAGGTCAAGAAGCTCAAATCCTAGGTGCTGTTGCTGGTGCGAAATACGTTCACGCTGTAGCTGAAGCTTACGGTGTTCCAGTAATCCTACACACTGACCACGCAGCTAAGAAACTACTTCCTTGGATCGACGGTCTACTAGACGCTGGTGAAGAGTACTTCGCGCAAACTGGTAAGCCACTATTCTCTTCTCACATGATCGACCTTTCTGAAGAGTCTCTAGAAGAGAACATCGAAATTTCTGCTAAGTACCTAGAGCGCATGGCTAAAATGAACATGACTCTAGAAATCGAACTAGGTTGTACTGGTGGTGAAGAAGACGGCGTTGACAACTCTGATATGGATGCGTCTGAACTATACACTTCTCCAGAAGACGTTGCATACGCATACGAGAAACTAAGCGCAATCAGCCACCGTTTCACTATCGCAGCATCTTTCGGTAACGTACACGGCGTATATAAGCCAGGTAACGTTGTACTAACTCCAACTATCCTACGTGATTCTCAAGCGCACGTTTCTGAGAAATTCGGTCTTCCAGCGAACTCTCTAAACTTCGTATTCCACGGCGGTTCAGGTTCTTCTCTAGAAGAAATCCGTGAATCTATCGGCTACGGTGTAATCAAAATGAACATCGATACTGATACACAGTGGGCTACTTGGGATGGTATCCGTAAGTTCGAAGCTGAAAACCACGATTACCTACAAGGTCAGATCGGTAACCCAACTGGTGAAGATGCACCAAACAAGAAGTACTACGATCCACGCGTATGGCTACGTGCAGGCCAAGCTTCAATGGTTACTCGTCTAGAGCAAGCATTTGCTGACCTTAACGCAGTTGACGTACTATAATCGTTACTGATTAAGTTACTTAAAAACCCGCTCTTTGAGCGGGTTTTTTTATATCTATCATTTTCTTCCCCTCTGCTTTCTCCCGATATTTTTATGCGTTAGGTTGTATTTGCTAGTGAGATATCTCACCTTTAACGTTTTTTTTAAAGAAAACATGGGAATATCAGTCTTAAGAGTGGCGAAATCAGAGTGCATTGCGTAACCTGTAACAAGTCAGTGTCAGAAAGCTCTGATAAAGTCTTGTTTTGCATATCTTTGCGAAACTCTGACTTTGAAAAAAGTCAGAGTTGGGATATTGTGCCAAAAATCTGACACTGTTCAGTGGAGCAATAGGGACGTTGTTTTAGAAAAGAGCCTTTAAAAAAACAAGGTTCATAAATTAACGGCAATTGGATTTATATCTCTTTATTTTTGAGGATAAGAATTATGGCAGGTGAATCGGTGGGTATCGATACCACTTTAACGGATGGTCTAACTCAGGCTGAAACTTGGCTGACAAACAATTCAGATCTACTGGTTCAGTACGGTGTGAACATTATCTCTGCGGTGCTTATTCTGTTTATCGGTAATCTTATCGTTAAGGCAGTCGCTGGTAGTGTTTCTAAAGTACTAGAAAAGAAAAACATGGATAAGGCCGTCGTTGAATTTATTCACGGTCTTGTTCGTTACTTGCTATTTGTAATCGTGCTAATCGCGGCTCTTGGTCGATTAGGAGTTCAAACCGCTTCTGTTGTTGCTGTGATTGGTGCGGCAGGTCTTGCTGTTGGTCTTGCACTACAAGGTTCACTATCAAACTTTGCAGCAGGCGTACTTATTGTTGCGTTCCGTCCATTCAAATCAGGCGACTACGTAGAAATCGGTGGTGTAGCGGGTAGTGTTGAAGCAATTCAAATCTTCCAAACAGTTCTAAAAACACCAGACAACAAAATGGTTGTTGTGCCTAACTCTTCAGTTATCGGCGGTGCCATTACTAACTACTCTCGCCATGCGACACGACGTGTCGACCTAGTGATTGGTGTTTCATACAAAGCAGACCTTAAACTAACGAAGAAAGTGATTCGTGAGACGCTAGAGAAAGATCCACGTATCTTGAAAGACCCAGATATCACAATTGGTGTACTTACGTTAGCAGACTCTTCAGTTAACTTTGTGGTTCGTCCATGGGTGAAAACTGCAGATTACTGGGGCGTATACTTTGATGCAATGCAAGGTATTAAAGAAGCATTGGATGAAAATGGTATCGAGATTCCATTCCCACAAATGGATGTTCACCTGAACAAAGTCGACGCTTAATCAAAAGCAGTCGATATTCGAAAGCGAGGCCAATAGGCCTCGCTTTTTTATATTTCGTAAAGGGTGTGATGACCAGCAAGTAAGAGGCGTTTTAGATGTTTACCTGCAAATCCAAATGTGAACTCAGGTAAGCCAGGCGTATAGAGCAACTCTTGATGTTGATAGAGATTGGTATCAACAATGATAGTGATGTATTCCGGTAAGCCTATTGGGCAAACCGCGCCGGGCACGCAACCTAACACTTCGACCATTTCATCGTCATTACAAATAGAGGGACGTTTACCTGTAATCGCTTTAATCTGCTTGGCATCGAGGCGCGAGTCCTTATCTGTCAGATAAACCGCGTAACCTTGTCCTTTGAGTGTTAAAAAGAGGCTTTTGGTATGCGTACCCGTCCAACCAAGCTCTCTCGCAATGCGTATATCTGTCTCAAAGTCTAAGATGGCTTCGTGCTGCCATTCCCGAAAAGGAATAGAGAGCGCGTTGAATCGCTCTCTATTGTTGTTATAAATACGTTTTAGTGACTCCATATCTTTGCTGCCTTACTACCTGGTGATTACCAATACTTATCAATAAGCTCACTAGCTAAGATATACGCTATTGTGAACATCATCATTGCGATTGCAATGTCGATGGTTTTTTTCACTTTTGGTTGAGAGAGTGTTGGACCTAGTTTGGCTGCTCCTATCGATAAAGTGTAGAACCAAACAAAGGAAGCCATAATCGTACCTAGTGCAAAAGCAATGCGATCATGGCCTTCAAATTGTCCACCGATCGAACCTAGAATAACGACTGTATCTAAATATAAGTGCGGATTAAGCACAGTGACAGCTAACGCACCTAGAATAACTGTTCGACGACCTCGAGCTACGATCTCCCCTTTTGATTCCGATTCACTCTCTGGCTTAAAAGCACTTTTTAGCGAGAGCAGTCCATAGAAGCTCAAGAAAGCAATACCACCAAGTGTCACCGACGTCAGTAAGATTTCATTTTGAGACAGAATTGCACCACCACCAAAGATACCTAGAGAGATGAAAATCATATCTAGCACGCTACAAATAGTGGCGGTTGTTAGGTGGTGGTTACGCTTTATGCCTTGATTCAAAACATACGCATTTTGCGCGCCGATCGGAATGATCATTGATGCTCCTAAACCAAAACCTTGCAATAGAACCCACAAGCTCACACTTCACCTCACTTCAAAATAACAAATACATTTACATAGAGGGGAAAGATAAAGCGTTTATCTAAATAAGTATAATTAATGATTTTAATCTTACATTAGATAGACTAATTTAACGGGAGGCGTTTGATCTGGAGTGAGAGGGAAGGTATGCGAGGGTTAGATTACAAATGGATTGAGGCATTAGACGCTATAGTTTATCAGGGTAGCTTTGAGCGTGCTGCCGAGCATTTATTTGTTTCTCAATCCGCCATTTCTCAACGTATCAAGCAGTTAGAGAAGTTTCTCGCGCAGCCTGTTTTAATTCGAAGCCAGCCACCTAAGCCAACGCTAATTGGTAAAAAATTGTTGGGTCTTTATCGGCGAGTACGCTTGCTAGAGCATGAAATTCTCCCCGAACTAAAAAATGATACCAGTACGCGACCTGTGCAACTCTCTTTAGCGACTAATGCAGATAGCCTTGCAACATGGCTACTGCCAGCGCTGCAAAATGTTATGAAGCAGCGTCAAGTTGAACTAAAACTGACTATCTATGGTGAATACCGCTCTATTGAAAAACTCAAAAGTGGCGAAGTGACAGGAGCGATCAGCTTGGAGTCCCAGCCAATCCCCGGATGCAGAGCAGACTATTTAGGTCGCATCGATTATGTTTGTGTCGCGAGCCCAGAGTTCTATCAGCGTTATTTTTCTAAAGGCGTAAATAATCAGACATTGGCAAAAGCACCGGCCGTTTCATATGACCAATATGATGATCTACATAAAACATTTCTTACCGAGCACTTTAACGTCAATCCTGACAGCGTTATTCATCACAACATCAGTAGTTCTGAAGCGTTTCTAAAAGTGGCGTTAGCTGGTGTAGCTTATTGCTTGATCCCCCGCTTGCAAATTACCGACGAATTAGACAGAGGTGTGTTGGTTGATGTGACTCCAGGTTTTTTAATGTCCCATCGGATTTATTGGCACCACTGGCAGTTAGAAACTGGGGTACTACAAGAAATCTCACATGCGATAGTGGGGTATGCGCAGCAGCATCTACCTCAATAAGTTCGTCAGAGCTGCATATCGTTAACTTAAGTGTGTTTTGTTTAAAAATTACGCCAATGTTACATAGTCAAAGTTGTGTTAGAAGTCACTATGGGTGCTTGGATAATCGGCGGAAGTTTCTATTATGAAACCACACGCTTTCTCAGCCATGATAGTGATGTTGGAATCTGAGATTAAGTACTTAATTTTGTATGGATGGATTTATTGAATGAAATTGTATTCATTTTTGCTGGCTTCAGCACTCAGCCTTACCAGTGCTTCAGTTTTGGCGAATACGCCAGAGTTTGCTCATGTTACGACAACGGGGTATGGCGAAGTGACGGCCACACCTGATATGGCTACGTTTTCTGTAAAAGTAGTCGATACGACAATGACGGCCGAACAAGCGAAATTGTCCGTAGATAAAACCGTTGAAGAGTTTCTAAAAAGCTTATCGGATGCCGGCTTGTCAAAAGACAATATTACTAGCTCGAATTTATACCTTGCTCCTCAGTACCATTACCCTAAATCAGGAAAAGCAGAACTTGTTGGGTATCGAGCATCTCGCAGTATTGATGTCACGGTGACGGATCTGAAAAACCTTAACCAATACCTAGATATGGCGTTAGAAGCGGGAATTAATCAGGTTGATAATATTCAACTTAAGGTAAGCAACCAAGCCGAGTATCAGCAAAAGGCACGAATGGCTGCGATTAAGGACGCAAGAGAAAAAGCAGGGTCATTAGCGACTGGTTTTGAGAAAAAGTTGGGCGATGTATGGCAGATCAATTACAGACAGATGCACGTTCAGCCTGTGTTAATGCGTTCAATGGCGATGGATAGTAAAGAAGGAGCGAATAGCTACCAAGATTCAACCATGATCATTCGCGATCAAGTCGATGTCATTTATAAGCTAAAGTAAGGCTTAGCAAACAGTAAAAAGCAAAAGGCAGGGAGTTACAACCCCTGCCTTTGTCATTTCTATTTCACAGTTTAATGCAGGATACGAGCACGGATTGTGCCTTCAATGTTTTTGAGCTTTGTTAGAGCTTCTTCTGCTCGTTCAGTTTCAACGTCGATCACTACGTAGCCTATTTCAGCGGCTGTTTGTAGGTACTGCGCGGCAATGTTAATACCTTCTTCAGCAAAGATGGTGTTGATCTGAGTTAGAATACCAGGACGGTTCTTATGGATATGAAGCAGACGAGAGCACTCACCACTGTGTTCTGGCAATGACACTTCAGGGAAGTTTACGCTTGAAAGTGTCGAGCCGTTATCAGAGTACTTAGCCAGTTTGCCCGCCACTTCTAAGCCGATATTCTCTTGTGCTTCTTGCGTTGAACCACCAACGTGTGGAGTGAGAATGACGTTATCGAATTTTTGTAAAGGAGACTCGAACGGGTCAGCATTTGTTTTTGGTTCAGTTGGGAATACATCAATTGCAGCGCCGGCAAGGTGACCAGCTTCTAAGCTATGGCAAAGTGCAGGAATATCCACAACGGTGCCACGTGCCGCGTTGATAAAGATGGAACCTGGTTTCATTCGAGCAAATTCAGCTTCACCCATCATGTTTTTCGTTTCCGGTGTTTCGGGAACGTGCAAAGAAATCACATCACATTTGTTCAATAGTTCACTCATGGTATGTACTTGCGTCGCATTACCAAGGGACAGTTTGTTCTCAATATCGTAGTAGTAAACGCGCATACCTAAGTTTTCGGCAATAATACCAAGCTGCGTACCAATGTGACCGTATCCGATAATGCCAAGGCACTTACCACGAGCTTCGTAAGAGTTGTCTGCACTTTTCTTCCAAATACCGCGATGTGCAAGAGCATTCTTTTCAGGAATACCACGCACTAGTAAAAGGATTTGCCCAAGTACAAGCTCTGCCACGCTTCGAGTGTTAGAGAATGGTGCATTAAAGACAGGAATACCGCGTTTTGCTGCTGCGTCTAGGTTTACTTGGTTAGTGCCAATACAAAAACAGCCAATTGCAACCAGCTTGTTCGCTGCATTGATTACCTCTTCGGATAGGTTCGTACGGGAGCGGATACCAATGAAGTGCACGTCTTTTACCGCTTCAATTAGTTCTTCTTCCGGAAGGGAACCTTTATGGTATTCAATGTTGGTATAACCAGCTGCTTGAAGAACTTCAACTGAAGAAGGGTGGAGTCCCTCTAACAAGAGGATCTTAATCTTTTCTTTTTCCAGTGAAACTTTGGCCATTTTTTCTCGTCCTTAAAATGGAAAGGTGGGCTAATGTGGCGCACATTGGGCAAAACTATTAAAAAGGGGATAATTAACAGTTTTGTAGGAAGACAAACGTTTCCCTGTGCGTCTTCTGTTCAATAAAGTAACAAAAAAAAATTGCTTTGGGTAAGAAAATTACGGAATAAGAGATAATTTTCTTATAGAAAGGAATAAAAAACGGTGCCTTTCAGCACCGTATGTAATGAAATAACATAAAAGTGAACCAGATAGGTTCATTTTTGGCTGTTATTTACTCTTCAATTTTTGCACCTTCTGGTGTGCCAGTGATCACTACGTCTGCACCACGATGAGCGAAAAGACCCACAGTCACCACACCAGCGATGCCGTTTATTTTGTCTTCCATTTCTTTCGGGTTGGTAATTTGCATATTGTGCACATCCAGAATCACGTTGCCGTTGTCAGTCACAACGCCTTCACGGTAAGCTGGATCACCACCTAGTTTTACCAATTCACGAGCCACGTAAGAGCGTGCCATTGGGATTACTTCAACAGGCAATGGGAACTGGCCAAGTACGTCAACTGCTTTAGTGCCGTCAACGATACATACGAACTTATCAGAGATTGCTGCGACAATTTTCTCACGAGTCAGAGCCGCGCCGCCGCCTTTGATCATTTCACGTGCTGGGTTGATCTCATCTGCGCCATCAACATACACATCCAGCTTCATTACATCGTTGCACTCGTATACTTCAATACCAAGCTCTTTAAGGCGCTCAGTTGAAGCGACAGAGCTAGACACTGCACCTTTAATATCATCTTTGATAGTGCCTAGTGCATCGATGAAGTGATTCACGGTAGAGCCAGTACCAACACCGACAATGCTGCCTTTCTCAACATATTTTAGTGCTGCCCAACCAGCCGCTTTTTTCATTTCATCTTGAGTCATGCCAATCTCCTGAATAGATGTTCGTTAACGTTTGCGGGCGTGATTATAGCGGCTTACTTGTCACTTTCCCATTGCCATATTTGGCTTGGGGTCACGATCTTAGGTAATGGAATATCCCAGCTTTCAATTGGTAAGCGTTCTACATGTTGGCAGTCATGAGCGATACCGACAGGTTTAGCACCCTCTCCAGTTATAAACCAACGTGACAGAGTACGATCGTAGTACCCTCCGCCCATGCCTAAGCGGTGTCCGATACTGTCGAACCCAACTAAAGGCGTGCAGATTAAATCAAGCTGGCGAACGGGTTTGAGGTGTCTGATATCGAGCTTGGGCTCTAAGATGCCGTACTTGTTGTAGACGAGCTGTTCATCACTTATATACTGAAGAAACAGTAACTGACCTTTAGAAAAGGGATGGATGACGGGCAGATAAACCGATTTTCCCTGTTGCCATAACCATTCAATGAGCGGTTTAGTATCAAGCTCACCGTCTGCAGAAAGGTAGATGGCAATATGTTGCGCCTGATCGATTTCAGGAAGTTGGGAAAATTGAGTAATAAGGTCGATTCCCGCTTGGTATTGCGTATCACTGCACAGAGCGTTGCGCTTTTCACGAATCAGTTTGCGGAAGTCTTGTCGAGAGAGGTCTGACATAGAGAGAATACCCCAGGGTGCCGTTGAGGATTGTGGCCCTTGAACCAGCTGGTTCAAGGCGGATCAGCAATGACAACCGTAGGCTTCTCGGTGCATGCCGAGCTTGCTCAATAGTTACCAAATACTAACCCTTAGGTATTGCTTATCGGCTCAGGGACTTAAATCCTGCTGACGCACACCCCAGGGTAAATTTTGTATTTACTGCTGTCCTTGCGTAACTTTGCTTAGTGCGTTCTCTAAAGACGCGGTGAGCTTTTCCATTCGCTCAGTAATTTCTTGCTGTTGACCATTGGATTCGTATGACTTGGTGTGCAACTCATAGCAAATATTCAATGCAGCAAAGGTCAGCAGTTGGATTTCATTGGTTACCTTAGTACGTTCGCTCATTTCTTTCAATCGGCGATCCAGATCTTTTGCCGCTGCAACAAGAGACTCTTCTTGTCCTGTCGGACAATTCACACGTGTAAGTTTGCCTAATATTTCAACGTCGATCGCTTGATTGCTCATGATGAATAAACTCTATATTCGCGCTATCTAAGGTGTTGCTTCATACAACTACCGAGGAGCAAACTATAGGAAAACCGCTATTAAGATTCAAGCATTTCCCATCACAGAAAGAGAAATGATGACGAGATCACACAGGAATTGGGCAAATTGAACAAATGCTGTCCAAAATTGAATTTGATAGCCGTTTCAGACCACTAACCTTGATGGTAGGATATACCAATACATTATTACGCAAGAATGAGCCAAGTTATGAGTGAAATCACCCTTCCTGAATACCAATCTATTGCTGCTGAACTGCAATCGGCAAGCCTGGCTGTGACACCGGCGGAGTTACATGGCTTATTTGTTGGCATGTTAAGTGGTGGATTGGCGATCAATGATCAAACTTGGCAGCCGATTCTTTTTGACTACACCAATGATGGGATGGGGTGGCCCTCGACAGCACTCACTTTTGCTCAGAGCATATTCAACGTTACTGTTAATGAGCTTACTGGCACATCAATGGAGCTGTCTTTACTATTGCCAGATGAGCCGGGCGAAGAAGGCTTATTCGCATTAGCCGACAGTGTGTCCGACTTTGTAAACCACTTTATTTCTGGGCTAGGTCTAGCAGGCGTTGCGCTTAACAAAGCATCTGATGACGCTAAAGAAGCACTGGCTGATCTAGAAGAGATTGCCAAATTAGGCATTGATGAAGATGACGATCTTGGTGAACAAGCGCAATTGCTAGAGCAAGTGATTGAGCACATCAAAGCTTGCGTACTAACGATTCATGCTGAATTTGGTGTTCGTCCTGAAAGCAGCGACAAAAAACCTACTATTCACTAATCGTAGACCGTCCAGAGGTTAGTATGAAGCAATATGATGTAGTCATTGCTGGTGGTGCCATGGCTGGTGCAACGTTAGCATTGGCGATTGACCATTTGTCTCAGGGAAAGCTCCGCATTGCCGTCGTTGAGCCTTTTAAAGCACAATCAGATATGCACCCTGGTTTTGACTCTCGCTCAATCGCATTGTCTTACGGTACTGTCAATCTGTTGCGTCAACTACAGCTCTGGACTTCATTAGAACCGTTTGTCACACCTATTGAACATATCCACGTTTCTGACCGCTTTCATGCTGGGATGACGGAAATTACCAAGCAAGAGATTGGCGTTGAAGCACTAGGGTATGTTGTCGAATTAGCCGATGTTGGTCGCGTATATCAAGAATTATTAGACAGCAGCGCATCCATTACGCTGTTTTGTCCTGACTCGGTTACTGATATCGAGCGCGAGCAAAACTGTACCCATGTGACGTTGAAAAGTGGTGAGCAACTTGAAGCAAAACTGTTGGTGGCTGCAGATGGTGCTGTTTCGACCTGTTGTCAGAAAATTGGTCTAGAACTTTCTGAGCAAGATTTTGAACAAGTGGCTGTCATTGCCAATATTGTGACTCAAGAACCTCATCAAGGTAGAGCCTTTGAACGTTTTACTGAAAATGGCCCTGTTGCTTTATTGCCAATGAGTGACAATCGAATGTCCTTAGTTTGGTGTTTGCACCCTGAAGAAGCCCAAGCCGTTCTTGAGTTATCTGATCAAGCATTTCTCCAGCATTTACAGAACGATTTTGGTTGGCGTTTAGGCGCGATGAAAAAAGTGGGGCGTCGTGCAAGTTACCCATTACTTCTTCGTCATCGAAAGCAAAATATTTCACATCGCTTTGCGATTGTTGGAAATGCGGCACAAACGCTGCACCCGATAGCTGGACAAGGCTTTAATCTCGGTATTCGCGATGTAGTCTCACTAGCAGAAGAAATTGTACAGCAAAGTGAGGATGTGGGTCTTTATAAAGGCCTGATGCGCTTTAGTCAACGTAGAGAAGCAGATCGAAGCGAAACTATTTGGCTAACCAGTGCCTTGGTGCATGTTTTTTCAAATGATTTACCCGCGATGCGAATTGGCCGAAATACTGCCTTAGCAGCGATGGATAACCTTTCTATTTTTAAGCAGCCGCTAATACGCCATACACTTGGTTTGGTAAAACGATGAACGGCCGCACTGAATTAGGTAATAAAAAGCAATGATGCAAAGTGTAGATATCGCCATCATCGGCGGAGGGATGGTTGGGTTGGCACTTGCTGCCGCGTTCAAAGACAGTAATCTGCGTGTCGCCGTTATTGAAGGTAAAGTGCCAGATGATTCGTTGAAAGAATTACCCGATGTTCGTGTGTCTGCGCTGAGCCGCTCTAGTGAGACGATTTTGCGTAAACTTGGTGCTTGGCAGGGCATAGAACAGCGCCGAGCTTCGCCTTACCATGGCATGGAAGTATGGGAACAAGATAGCTTTGCCAGCATTGAATTTAATGCACAAAGTATGGCACAACCTGATTTAGGGCATATTGTTGAGAATCGTGTGATTCAACTTGCGCTGCTTGAACAAGTCCAAAAGCTCGATAACGTCACGATGTTTATGCCCGCACGTTGCGCGACTCTCGCGGTCGGTGAGCAAGAAAGCTGGCTGACGCTCGATAATGGCCAAGCCATGACCGCTAAATTAGTGGTCGGAGCCGATGGGGCGAATTCGTGGCTTCGCCATCAAATGGATATTCCATTAACGCATTGGGACTATGGTCATCATGCTTTGGTCGCGAATGTCAAAACTGCTATGCCACACAACAGCATTGCGCGCCAGATATTTACTCCTCACGGACCGTTGGCATTTTTGCCAATGTCGCAACCAGATATGTGCTCTATTGTTTGGTCCACGGAGCCAAATCGAGCAGATCAGTTAGTGGTGATGAGTGAACATGATTTCAATAAAGCGTTGACGAGTGAGTTTGATGCTCGACTTGGTCTATGTGAAGTAGTGGGAGAGCGTGCTGCGTTTCCTTTGAAAATGCGCTATGCGCGAGATTTTGTTGTCGAGCGAGTCGCGCTGGTTGGTGATGCGGCCCATACCATTCACCCATTAGCGGGGCAGGGTGTGAATTTAGGTTTATTAGATGCGGCCAGTCTTGCTCAAGAAGTATTAGCACTTTGGAAGCAGGGTCAAGATATCGGCAGTAAACGCAACCTAAGAAGCTACGAGCGTTGGCGAAAAGCGGAAGCGGCAAAGATGATCGCTACTATGCAAGGGTTTCGAGATTTGTTCTCTGGCGAGAACCCTGCTAAGAAGCTTGTTCGTGGCATTGGCTTGAGTTTAGCGGGGCAACTGCCGGGAGCGAAAGATGAGATCATGAAGCGCGCGCTTGGTTTAAAGGGACACTTGCCGGATCTGGCGCGTCAGTAAGTGCAAAGCAAACTTCAAATACACAAAAGGCTGGTTAATCCAGCCTTTGTTTTATCAACATTTTGCTAAGCATATGCGCATCGGAGTTTCATTATTTCTTGATTGATCTCTTTGACCGCTCGGAAATGGCGTTGCTCTGCTTTCTCCGGCAGTATTAACTTACCGTTATCAAACTCGAATCTACCGACCCCGTAAATATAAATTCTTCCTTTAAAAAGACGACTTATATGTTTAGCAATCATACTTGGTGTATAGCGCTTAAACAGTCTCATATTTACTTTCCTTTTATCTAACCTAGCCTAGGTATTCTACGTTCTGGACGCGAAAATTATTGTGACAGCAATAGTATTAAATACAGATGTAGGGTGTTGCGTCAGAGAATTGTGTTGTCTTAGACAATTTGACAGTGTCATCTCTTAAATAGCGTGAGGATTACCCCAAAAATAACCTCTCTAAAGGAACCCTTACGCCAATACACTCCTTTTTACGTGACGCATTAAGCAATAGTTTTGTTACAGAATTAAGAATAGAACGAAAACGGTTGTTTGCTAGTTGTTCCTATTAAGGTCGTGCCTCGCGCAACACACTTTACGTTCTAACGATTAGAGGAAATGAAAGAGAAAAAGTTCCACGTAAAAAAAGCCCGCTTCAGCGGGCGAATAGTCACAGATGCATTACACAAAAGTGGATAACTAACTGCATGAATGCTGTCACTCAGCTAGCTGACTCACTTTATATCGGTTAAGTGCTTGTTTGAAACTTAACCAACAAATTCAGCATATACGAGTTTTATCTTTGTGACTATTTATGTTTTATATGTGATTAAAAATTCTCATGTCTATTTTTGTAGATATGAGCGAGATCACGCAGTGATAGAAACACTACATGTCATTACATTGTTTTTAGACGATTAACGACAGATCTCAGCTACGGTCGGCTGACACAATTGGATAAGATCTTTAATAGAAAGCGCCAGTCCAGCCATGCGATCGCCACTGCTGATCGTGACTTCCTGTTCTTCTAGTAAGCTAGGGTCGAACACGATTGGCATATGACGTTTGAGTAGCAGAGGAGTGACAGTACCAATTTTGTAACCAGTGATGGACTCAACATCGGCTTGATCAACACAAGTCATCCGGCGATATTTCAGTAACGAGCGCACTTTTTTGGGATCAACGCTACGATCACCTGGCGCACAGGCGAGTGCATATTGATTACCCATGTCTCGTAGCAAGATTGCTTTCACCATTTGAGAGGGGCGAATGCCGCGTTGGTGCGCGGCATCCTCAATGGTGGTTGCTGGTCTTTGATGCGGTAACAGACGAAACGGAATGTGTTGGTCTGTGAGAAATTGCATCAAAGGAGTATTGCTTGTATTACTCATCATCAAGACTGTAAGGCAGTGATTCGATTGTCCATTCACATTCTGGTTGCGCAACCAAACGAAGACGAGTGTCCTCATCGAGATTATTAGGCAGTACGATCAGGCCAATCGCGTGATTGTCACTGAACTGGTAGTGATTTAATAAAGCACCTACTGAACGCCAGTTTTCACCTACGCTGCGTTCGAGCTCAATTGGTTCGTCACTGAATGGAGCAGAAGTTGCACCTTTTACGATATACATCGCACGTTTATTGGTACCGCGATACTTCGCTCGTGCTACCGTTTCTTGTCCCGTGTAGCAGCCCTTTGTGAAGCTTATGCCTCCTAAAGCTTGCACGTTAAGTGCTTGTGGAATGTGAGCATTCTGCGCGGATGCAGAGACAAATGGTAAACCTGCCTCAATATCGAAACGATTCCAAAGCTCATTTGTCGTAAAGACAGCGTCGGTAGTTTCAACGATTTGCTGTGCTTCTGGCGCACTTAATATCAGTAACCAGCGATCTTGTGCAACTTGCACTGCTGTGCCACCGTCAACTGGGCGAACGCTGCCAGTTGTCTTGCTCATTGTTGAAATGAATTCGTCGGCTTTGACGCCAGCAACACCTAAGATAACGTCATCAGAAGCTTCAATCGTTACTTTAGAGAAAATAGCGTATTTCTTTATTTCATTAAGTTCTACGTCAATCGCCGATTTTGGTTGGATCATGCCGTAGCCATCATGATGATGGAAAAGGCGGAACACGCTCCACACTTTTCCTTTCGCATCACAATGTGCGCCCAGTGTTGATTGGTCTTGTTCTAAAGAAACAACATCGCAGGTAACCTGACCTTGTAAGTATGATTTTTTATCATCACCGATCATGGTGATCATGCCGAAGTTATCCAGCAGTGAGATAGATAACTCTGGAAGTACGTCTTGAGTTGAGAGAGGTAATGCTGAAAAACGAGTTTGCCATTCCATAATTACAATGCCTTTTGAAGATATTTTTCCGCTATGTTATACCCAAATAACCTTGAGATACTAGGGGAGCGATTTACGAATCAACATTTGTCTGCTTTCACTATCGTATTGTGACCCGCACACTAGTGACGTAGCACATCCCTTGTTACACTCCGCACTAACAACAAGACATCTATGAAGGAATAGTGAATGTACACTCCGGAAGAAAAAGCGCGTATTAAATGGGCTTGTCGTCGAGGCATGCTTGAGCTTGACGTAGTAATTATGCCGTTTTTTGAAGAGTGCTTTGATACTCTGAGTGAACAAGAGCAGCGTGACTTTGTTTCTTTACTTGAATGCGATGATCCTGATCTGTTTACTTGGGTAATGGGGCATGGCCGTAGCGAAAATTTAGGTCATGCAGCAATGGTTGATAAAATTGTCGCCCATAACCTCAGCAAAGTTCGTTAATTTTACTGCTTCTCCCTCTCTGACTGCCCGAGTCTTCAATGTTGTACTTTTCTTATTGATGACTTGGGCTGTTATCCTCTCTAGCATTCCGCTCGTATTATCGACTTATTTGTTATTACTGATTGTTAAGGCTCTCTCAAGCCAAGGCCTTGTTCAACCTACAAGTCATGGGCATTGGTATGTGCACTGCGATGGCTCGGTTAGGTTTGATGCCCTTGAGTGTGGCGAATGCTCGGAAGATATTGAGTCCGAAAAGGGTCATTTACAGCGAGTCGATACATCGGCATCACCATTCAAGATAACATTCCAATTGCAATCTGGCCGTGTTGTTACGATTTGGCGTGATAGCTGTGACGATGAGCAGTATCGTCAACTATCTTTGGTATTACGCCAATGGGAAATGAAACAGGGAGCTAATGCTCCCTGCTGATGTAATAGTTTACTTGGTAAAGTTAAAGCTGTTTAGCTGGAACCAAAATCGTTGGGCCGCTGTTTTCCAGTTGGTTCGGATAGTCAAGCGTGTAGTGCAAACCTCGACTCTCTTTACGCTGCATCGCACAACGAACCATCAACTCTGCTACTTGTAAAAGGTTACGCAGTTCTAATAAGTTGTTCGACACTCGGAAATTGCTGTAGTACTCGTGTGTTTCTTGTTGCAACAGTTGGATACGGCGTAAGGCGCGCTCTAAACGCTTGTCAGTTCGCACAATGCCCATGTAGTCCCACATAAACAGACGAAGCTCGTGCCAGTTGTGCTGAATGATCACTTCTTCATCACTATTGGTTACTTTACTTTCATCCCAACATGGCACCTGTGAGGGTAGCTCAACGTTAGTGTGATGTTTTAGAATATCTTTTGCCGCAGACCAAGCATAAACCACGCATTCGAGAAGTGAGTTTGATGCCATGCGGTTAGCACCGTGCAGCCCGGTGTAGCTAACTTCACCAATCGCATACAAATTTTTCAGATCGGTGCAGCCATTTCTATCCACCATGACACCGCCACAAGTGTAGTGTGCAGCAGGTACGATTGGGATTGGCTCTTTAGTCATGTCAATGCCCAAGTCCATCAAACGTGAATAAATGGTTGGGAAGTGTTTCGTAATAAAGTCAGCAGGCTTATGGCTGATGTCGAGATACATACAGTCGGCACCTAAACGCTTCATTTCGAAGTCGATAGCACGAGCCACGACGTCACGCGGAGCAAGCTCTTTACGTTCATCGAAATCCGGCATAAAGCGAGAGCCATCTGGACGACGCAGGTAAGCACCTTCGCCACGCAACGCTTCAGTCAGCAAGAAGTTACGTGCTTCTGGGTGATATAAACACGTAGGGTGGAACTGGTTAAATTCCATATTCGCCACACGACACCCTGCACGCCAAGCAATCGCAATACCATCACCAGACGACACATCTGGGTTAGAGGTGTATTGATAAACCTTTGAAGCACCACCTGTAGCGAGAACCACAAATTTGGCTCGCACGGTTTCGACATGCTCTTCGTTGCGGTTCCAAATATAAGCACCGATAACTTTGTTTTTATCACCGCCAATTTTGTCTTCGGTGATTAAGTCCAGAGCATTGTGACGTTCGAGAACATGAATGTTTGGATGGTTATGAGCGTTATCTTGCAGGGAGGTTTGCATCGCCATACCTGTCGCATCTGCCGCGTGAAGAATACGACGACGGCTATGACCACCTTCACGAGTTAAGTGGTAGCGAGGTTCATCGTCAGAGTCATCTTCTTCACGATCAAATGGTACACCACCGTCAATCAACCACTGTACACACTCTTTTGAATGCTCAGCAATGAACCTTACGGTCTCCTCATCGCAAATACCATCCCCGGCGATTTGCGTGTCTTCAACGTGTGAATCAATGGTGTCTGACTCATCAAATACGGCAGCGATACCGCCTTGAGCATAGTAGGTTGCCCCTTCGCTGCGTGGTCCTTTACTCAGCACCATCACCTTACAGTGGTTAGCAACGCGCAAAGCCAACGACAAACCTGCCGCGCCACTCCCTACCACTAATACATCACACTCATGTTCACGATTTGTGTTCATATAACTTTTATAATCCCAAGCTAAGGTAACAAAGTTACCTTGTGTATTATTTGCACACCATGTGCATTCCATTATCGCGACATCTGTCGCTAAGGGCTAAGTTGGGAGACCTATCGACGTCCGTGTTACGGCGGTGACTGAGCCACTCTTCTTTTTCATGCAGAGCATGAGCATGCTTCCTAAGTTATAATTTGTAACGCGGTGTTCAGATAGCCATTAGCCATGCAAATGAAAAGTAATAGTTTGTCAATGCCATTGCTTTTCCATGCCCGACCCAGCACAATCTGGGACAGAGATCATTCATTATACCCATTTCCCTCCAAGATGCTCGCTTGTCAAACTTAGACTAAAGTCAGGCAGCGGTGGTCATTTGGGTACAGACATCACATTGTGAAAAAACAATGACAAAAAACTTGAGAAACCATGGAACTTTCTCATTCACGTTAGGGTCACAATAGTGCTCAAGTAAGCAGTGGTGTCAATACTACGTTTTGCATAATTAGTACCCATATCTGAGAAGAGTAGGGGCATAACAAATAGGAGTATCCGCTCGAATGAACGAGCAGCTGACCGATCAAGTATTGATTGAGCGAGTTCAGAATGGCGATAAGCAAGCATTCAACCTGTTGGTAACAAAGTACCAGAATAAGGTATGTAATCTTATTTCCAGATACGTTAGTAATCCTGGCGATGTACCAGATGTAGCACAAGAAGCGTTTATTAAAGCTTACCGAGCTATCCCTAGCTTTCGTGGGGAAAGTGCGTTTTATACGTGGCTGTATCGCATTGCAGTGAATACTGCGAAAAATCACATTGTTGCTCAAGGGCGTAGACCTCCAGCGACAGATGTCGATGCTGAAGATGCTGAATTTTACGAAACAGGTAGTGCACTTAAAGAAATATCGAACCCTGAGAACTTAACGTTGTCCAAAGAATTGCAACGGGTGGTGTTCAGTGCAATCGAAGCTTTACCTGAAGATTTAAAAACCGCAATGACATTACGAGAGCTCGATGGCTTGAGTTATGAAGAAATTGCAGAAGTGATGGATTGCCCGGTAGGAACGGTACGATCGCGTATCTTCCGTGCTCGTGAGGCGGTGGAAAAGAAAATCAGACCTCTTTTGCAACGCTAGTACAAGTAATAACTATGGTGAAAATAATGGCTGACAAAGAAAAACTTTCAGCTCTCATGGATGGAGAACTGGTCGATAAGGCTTTAATTCAAGAGTTAGAGCAAGACCAAGAGAGCCGTGATGCTTGGCAGAACTATCACCTGATTGGTGATGTGATGCGAGGCGAAGCGCCAGCAAAACCTGAGTGGAATATTGCTGAAAGCGTGGCGTTAGCGTTAGAAGATGAACCTGCACACCGTGCGTTTGATTCGCACAGTGCAAATGTTATCTCAATTGCGGATACGCCAAAAGAGTCGCAACCAGAACCGCAAAAAGCAAAACGTCAGTTGCCAGGTTGGTTGACGCAGTTTGGTCAAGTTGCTGTTGCTGCATGTGTATCGCTTGTTGTTATTTTAGGTGTACAGCAGTACGGTGGTAGCGATTCAATGTCGCCGCAAACAGATCAATTACCTGTATTGCAGACGGTTCCGTTTGCTGGCAGCGCAGAACCAGTGAGTTTGACTCGTGAGTCTGTAGAACGTTCTGTAGGCGAGGCAAATATGCAAGAGCAGCGCAAGCGTGTTCATGCTATGCTGCGAGACTACGACTTGCAGTTACGAATTAACAGTGATGCATCTCAACAAGATGCAAATCTGAATCCGGATATTGAATGAAAAAATTTCTGATCAGCGCTTGCGCTCTGTTCAGTATGATGTTTTCTCAAGCCTTTGCTGGTGATAAGCCAGCGGAGGCTTTATTGCATCAAATGAGCGAGGCGAGTAAGAATTTAAGTTACGAACTCTCTTATATCCTTATCAAAAAGAACAGCATTGAGCCGTTGCTGTATCGTCATGCCACGCATGGTGACGATCAATATGCTCATCTTGTCTACTTAAGTGGCCCTGTGCGTGAAGTGATTCGTCGCGGAACTGAAGTAAGTTATATCGAAACGGGTTTAGAACCATTCACCATCGAGTCAGGTAAAATGGTCGCTCCGACTATGCCTATGCTCAACACCAATATCGATGAGCTAAACTTGTATTACGACTACGTAAAAGTGGGTAGAGCTCGTGAAGCTGGTGTGGCAACACAAGTGCTGCGTATTGTTCCTAAAGACGGTCTGCGCTATTCATACGTACTATGGATCGATGAGAAGAGTAAATTGCCGTTACGTGCCGACCTTGTGGACCGCGATGGTGAGATGCTTGAACAATATCGCACTATTTCTTACACGGTAAACCCAAAAATCGCAGAGTTAATGAGTGGCCTGCAAGATGTTCAATTACCTGCTGTTCTCACCATGCCAAAAGGCGATATTGGGACCAGTAATTGGCAGGTTGGTTGGATCCCTGAGGGTTTCGAGCCGAACGAGCTCAACCGCTATCGTATGGCCGTTACTAACCAAATGGTGGAGAGCCAGCTGTATTCTGATGGTCTGTTTAGCTTCTCTGTTTACGTAGCAAACAAGGATGAGCATTCGTTAAAAGGGCAGTTGGTTCGCCAAGGCAGAAGAACGCTACACAGTTTTGTAAGTGGTCAACATGAAATCTCTGTTGTAGGAGACATTCCACCGACCACAGCACAGCGTATCGCCCAATCTGTCACATTTAATGTAACAAAGAGTAAATAACAATGATGACCGCGTTGGCTACCGTGACAGACGTGCATCGTCGCGGCAAGCAATACGAAATTGATTTAAGTTGCGAACAGCAGACCAGTTGCAGTAGTTGCTCTTCACAGAAAAGCTGTGGAACGGGCGTTGTTACTAAAGCCATTGGTAACAAGAGTTTATCTTGGCACCTGCGCACGGATAAATCGGTGAAAATAGGTCAAGTCGTCGAGATTGGTTTTCCTGAGTCGAGCCTAATAAAATCAGCAATGGCGGTTTATTTACTGCCATTGTTTGGTTTGATTATCGGTGCGATGTTTGGTCACTTCCTATTAGCGCCGCTGACAGCCGGCGGGGAAGGCATCATCATATTGGCATCGGTATTGTTTGCCGCTGGTGGAATGTGGATCGCAAAACGTGTTTCTCGTCCGTTAGAAGATGAATCTAAGCGCCAAGTTACCCTCGTTCGGGTACTTGGAGAGCCAATCCAGTAAGTGTTGTCCCCCTCCACTAAAGGTTATTTGGGTATGTACTTTAAATTACGTGCGCCCGTTAACGAAATTCGGTAGAATCTGCCAACTTGATTGAAATGCCGTCAGTAGATGGCGTTTCTTACTGTCCCTATTTGTAAAGAGTTAGTCACCCTAAATCTATGAAGCACATTCGTAACTTTTCGATTATCGCCCACATCGACCATGGTAAGTCGACCCTATCAGACCGTCTAATCCAAGTTTGTGGCGGGTTAACCGATCGTGAAATGGCCGCACAGGTTCTGGATTCTATGGATCTTGAACGTGAGCGTGGCATCACCATCAAATCTCAGAGTGTGACGCTAAACTACACCGCTAAAGACGGTGAGACGTATCAGCTGAACTTCATCGATACTCCGGGGCACGTTGACTTTGCATATGAAGTATCACGTTCTCTAGCGGCTTGTGAAGGTGCGCTATTGGTTGTGGATGCGGGTCAAGGTGTTGAAGCTCAAACACTGGCTAACTGTTACACCGCGATCGAAATGGATCTAGAGGTTGTGCCAATCTTGAACAAGATTGACCTACCAGCAGCCGATCCTGAGCGTGTAGCGGAAGAAATTGAAGAAATCGTTGGTATCGATGCAATGGAAGCAACCCGCTGTTCTGCGAAGACAGGCATCGGTGTTGATGACGTTCTAGAGAACATTGTGTCAGCGATCCCTGCACCGGAAGGTGATCCAGATGCGCCACTACAAGCGCTGATCATTGACTCATGGTTTGATAACTACCTTGGCGTTGTTTCTCTAGTGCGTATTAAAAACGGCGAACTGAAGAAGAATGATAAGATCAAAGTGATGAGTACGGGCCAAGTTTGGGGTGTGGACCGCCTTGGTATCTTTACGCCAAAACAAGTGGATACCGATACCCTTCGTACTGGTGAAGTAGGTTGGGTTGTTTGTGGTATCAAAGACATTCTTGGTGCCCCTGTTGGTGATACGCTGACTCTAGCGAAGAATGGTTGTGATAAACCGCTACCAGGCTTTAAGAAAGTTAAACCTCAGGTTTACGCAGGTCTGTTCCCAGTATCTTCTGACGATTACGAGAACTTCCGTGACGCACTAGGCAAACTAAGCCTTAACGACGCATCGCTATTCTACGAGCCAGAAAACTCTGCGGCACTTGGCTTTGGTTTCCGTTGTGGTTTCCTTGGCATGTTGCACATGGAAATCATCCAAGAGCGTCTAGAGCGTGAATACGACTTGGATCTTATCACCACAGCACCAACGGTAGTTTACGAAGTTGAGAAGACGGATGGCGATCTGCTGTATGTTGATAGCCCAGCAAAACTACCAGCGATCAATGATATTGAAGAAATTCGTGAACCGATTGCGCGTTGTAATATCCTTGTGCCTTCAGAGTACCTAGGTAATGTAATCACCCTGTGTGTTGAAAAGCGAGGCAGTCAAGTTGATATGGTTTACCACGGTAACCAAGTCGCTGTGACTTACGATATTCCAATGGCTGAAGTGGTACTGGATTTCTTCGATCGTCTGAAATCAACATCACGCGGTTACGCATCTTTGGATTACAACTTCCAGCGCTTTGAAGCTTCGAACATGGTACGTGTAGACGTTCTTCTTAACGGTGACACTGTTGATGCATTGGCGATGATCACACACAAAGATCAGTCTCAGACTCGCGGTCGTCAGTTGGTAGAGAAGATGAAAGAATTCATCCCTCGCCAAATGTTTGATATCGCAATCCAAGCGGCAATTGGTAACCACATTATCGCTCGTTCAACGGTAAAACAGTTGCGTAAGAACGTTATTGCGAAATGTTACGGCGGTGACGTAAGTCGTAAGAAAAAACTTCTGAAGAAACAGAAAGAAGGTAAGAAACGCATGAAGCAGATCGGTAACGTTGAGCTGCCTCAAGAAGCGTTCCTAGCCATCCTTCACGTAGGTAAAGACTAAAGTTGAACTTTGTCTCACACTTGTCGGTCTTAAGACGTTAGATATTAAAATAAGTGAAAGGGTTTCGGCTCTTTCACTTTCGTATTTTTAGATAAGGGAATTTAATGGCGAATACATTCTCACTGATGTTGGTTATTGCGACTTTGGTAACTGGCGTGGTTTGGCTATTGGAAAAGCTGGTTTTCGCGAAAAAGCGTCAGGAAAAACTGGCTGAGATTCAAGCTCAGACGTCTAATGGTTTGGATGCAGTGACCTTGCAAAAAGTTGAGCGTCAGCCTTGGTGGGTTGAAAATAGCGTCTCTATTTTTCCTGTGATCGCGTTCGTTTTAGTATTACGTTCTTTTATCTACGAACCATTTCAAATCCCATCAGGCTCAATGATGCCTACCTTGCTGGTTGGCGATTTCATTTTAGTTGAGAAGTACGCGTACGGTCTAAAAGACCCAGTATGGCGTACTCAGCTAGTGGAAACTGGTAAGCCTGAGCGTGGTGATATCGTGGTATTCAAATACCCACCACAACCAAGTGTGGACTACATTAAGCGTGTAGTTGGTTTACCTGGTGATATCGTGCGTTATTCAAGTGATAAGCAGCTTTGCGTGCAAAGCCAAGGCGAATCGGCATGTAAGCCAGTTAAACTGAGCAATGTTGAAGAAAGTCAGTTTAGCTCGAACGGTATTCCAATGATCCAACTGGATGAAAAATTGGGTAACGTTGAGCACAATATTTTGGTTAACCCTCTTGTGCGTAACCGCGTGGAGCAATATTTCCCACGCAGCGGAACGACAGAGTGGGTTGTACCACAAGGTCAGTATTTTGTGATGGGTGATAACCGTGACAACAGTGCTGACAGCCGTTACTGGGGCTTTGTTCCAGAAGCAAACTTAGTCGGTAAAGCTGTCGCGATCTGGATCAGCTTCGAGTTTGATCGTGGCGCAGATAGTGTTCTACCTTCATGGATTCCAACTGGTGTGCGTTTTAACCGCATCGGTGGCATTCACTAACCATTCAAATATCGAGAGAGTATGAATTCTCCAATTGATAAACTAGAGAGAAAGCTCGGCTACCAGTTTCAAGATGCCGGGCTTATCAATTTGGCGCTGACGCACCGCAGCGCCAACAGTAAGCACAATGAACGTCTTGAGTTTCTGGGCGATTCAATTTTAAGTTTTGTCATCGCTGATGATCTGTACCATCGTTTCCCAAAAGTGAACGAAGGTGACATGAGCCGCATGCGTGCTACTTTGGTTCGCGGACATACATTGGCGGAACTGGGTCGTGAATTCGATCTAGGAGATTATTTAAAATTAGGTCCAGGTGAATTGAAGAGTGGCGGTTTTCGCCGAGACTCTATTTTAGCCGATGCGGTTGAAGCCATTATTGGCGCAATTTACCTAGACAGTGATCTTGAAGTTGTGCGAGGCATTGTACTGAGTTGGTATCAGTCACGCCTTGAAGCCATTAAACCAGGCGTTTCACAGAAAGATCCGAAAACTCGCCTACAAGAGTTCCTACAAGGCAGAAGAAAACCGCTGCCTGTCTACACAGTGACTAATATTAAAGGTGAAGCGCACAACCAAGAGTTCACGGTTGAGTGCGAAGTAGCAGGTGTGGATAAGCCTGTAATCGGTAAAGGCACCAGCCGCCGCAAGGCAGAACAAGCGGCTGCTGAAACAGCACTTGAGCAATTAACAAATGGCTGATAACGAATTCGATATCGATGCGTTTTTCGCATCACAGGGTGAGCCAAGCTCGCCAGAAAACCAACACTGTGGCTTTATTGCTATTGTTGGTCGTCCAAACGTAGGTAAGTCGACACTTTTGAACAAGATTTTGGGTCAGAAGATTTCGATCACCTCTCGTAAGCCGCAAACGACACGCCACCGTATTATGGGTGTGGATACGGACGGCGATTACCAAGCGATTTACGTCGACACGCCTGGACTTCACATTGAAGAAAAGCGTGCGATCAACCGTTTGATGAACCGTGCTGCTAACTCGTCATTGAGTGATGTAAACCTTGTGTTCTTCTTAGTCGATGGTACGCATTGGACTAAAGACGATGAGATGGTGCTGACCAAACTTCAAAAATCGAACTTCCCAGTTGTGCTTTGTGTAAACAAAGTCGACAACGTACAAGATCGTAACGACGTGATGCTACACATGGCGGAGATGTCTAAGAAGATGGACTTCGTGGATGTTGTGCCAATCTCTGCCAAGCAAGGTAAGAACATTGATGTACTGCGTAAGCACGTACGTAACCACTTACCTAAAGCAACGCATCACTTCCCAGAAGAATACGTGACTGACCGTTCTCAGCGTTTTATGGCGTCTGAGATTGTGCGTGAAAAGCTGATGCGCTTTACTGGTGAAGAGCTGCCATACTCAGTAACGGTTGAGATTGAACGTTTTGATTACAACCCCGAAACCGACGGTTTCCACATCAATGCCTTGATTCTTGTTGAGCGTAATGGTCAGAAGAAAATGGTGATTGGCAAAGGCGGCGAGAAGATTAAAACCATTGGTCGCGAAGCGCGTTTGGATATGGAAGAATTGTTCGGTCGTAAAGTTTACCTAGAAACCTGGGTAAAAGTGAAATCTGGCTGGGCAGACGACGAACGAGCGTTGCGATCGTTGGGTTATATAGACGATTTATAATCTTGGCTGCGAAGGTGCTTCGCTCCAACATCGATGAAAAATCAGTATCGATTAAAATAAGGAGCCGCTCGGCTCCTTATTTTTTATTTTCAGCCCTAAACCACCTACTTCAGTAGGTGGTTATCATCCGCTTCGGCTTTGCCTGTAAAACTACTC
>NZ_JAWOQN010000319.1:0-831 GCF_033337395.1 Vibrio sp. YT-19(2023)
TTATCGAATTTGTTACCGATTTCAAACGAGTCCGAAGTTTCTGCCTCTAGATCCATATTTGGTGCAATAACAAAAGGCGTCAGCGGCACAAAGTCGTGGCTTACGAAGCCATACGCCTTATCGTATTCTGGCGCTCGATAGCCGTGATCGTAAGAGAGGTAAACGCGGTTGTTTTCGAACACTTCACGAGAAATCGACAAACTTGGTGAAATTTCAGAACTGTCGATATCTTTCAGTGGATATCCACCGATATCATTCTGGCCATCAGGTGAAAGTCGGTGCGCATCGAAACGCAAACCGCCAGTCAATGTCCATTTCTCCAGCTCAATCATGTCACGGAAATAAAGCCCAATGTTGTAAGCACGTGCAGCGGCAAAGGGTTGTTTTTGCGATGCGTTGGATCCCGTCCAATCGAGGACTTTCTGATTATCTTCACGTTGGTAGTAATCCGATGCTATCTCAACGCCATACGCTAACTTGTGCTCAGCCGATGAGGCATGAAGCGTCTGTTTGAAATCCGCTCTCAGACCGACCGTGTTATCGGTAAATGTTTTGTGCTCAAGTTCGCGGCGCTTGATCAGCAGACCATTGGCGTCGGTAGAGTTCATTAAGCGATTGGTGTCTGTGATCACTTCGGTATGACGCCAATAAACTTTGGTATCCAACTCTTCAAACCATGTTGGATCAAGCGGCGTTAGCTCGGCACCTAAATATGCACTGTATTCTTCTGTCGATTCATCTTCTGCAAAGTCTTCGATATGCCACTTGCCATCTTTTTGTATGGATGACGAACCTTCAAGACGTTGTTGGTCTTGTCGATAGAGTTCGGCA
>NZ_JAWOQN010000320.1:0-830 GCF_033337395.1 Vibrio sp. YT-19(2023)
GGTTGAGAGGGGCTTTCGAAGCAGGAAAATTACTTAAGATATTTAACGTGCGCTTCCATCTCTTCGCCAATTTCTTTACGCATATTCATTAAGCGAATAGCCGATTGCTCTAGAGCCTTGTCTTCATCAGATTCAGGAATCCACTTCGGTACATCGGTAGGTTTACCGCTTTCATCTACGGCTACCATAATCACGATACAGTGCGTAGTTAAACGATTTTTCATCTGTTTTGGATCGCTAGCTTGAACATCAATGGCGATGTGCATTGAGCTTCGACCGGTGTAAATGACTTTCGCACTAACTTCCACAAGGTTGCCAACATGAATAGGCGCAACAAAACGAATCCCACCCGCATAGGCAGTAATGCAGTATTTTCCACTCCAAGCGGCACTGCATGCATAAGCGGCTAAGTCGATCCATTTCATTACAGCGCCGCCGTGAACCTTTCCGCCAAAATTAACGTCGCCAGGTTCTGCTAAAAAACGAAGGGTAATATCTCTTTGACCACTGCTCATCTGTCATTCCTTTGTGAGTTATTGTTCTCCCAATGTAGCAGGAATGTCAGTAGTGTTGAAATAGGAAAATAGTACACACCAAGTGTTAGAAGGCGAGGAGTGTGAGTATTGTGGATAAGCGTTGGACGTTAATATATTTTGGTTGAGTTCAAAATATTCTTGAAGATAGATATTACTTCAACTGGGCATTTATCATATCTTTTGATTCACTTTAAATCTTTGGGGAGACATGTTGTGACAGACTACTCCCCATATGTGTATTTAGGAACGATCAACTTCCAAGCGGCAAATGTCCTGTTTTCACCCAAATTACCG
>NZ_JAWOQN010000321.1:0-830 GCF_033337395.1 Vibrio sp. YT-19(2023)
GTTCCGTTTCTCGTCTTACATTAACCTCTCGCCCAGCTGCGCAAGAAGAAGCGTGGAGTGCATATTCGGAAGGGCGTGATATGCAGGTCAAATTGCAGCCTGCTGCCCATCCCATTGGTACCACGGTTGAAGTGCTGGATTTGTTTTTCAATACTCCTGCACGCCGTAAGTTTCTGCGTACCGAAAAAACGGAATTTGCTCACATTGACGAGCTGTTAAAACGCATTGCACTGAGCCGCTTTGATGTCTCGATCAACGTTCGTCATAACGGCAAAGTGATCCGCCAGTACCGTGCGGCTAAGAATCAACTGCAAACCGAAAAGCGTATAGCGGCGGTGTGTGGTAATGCATTTGTGCGTAATATGCTTCGTATTGAGCTTGAGCATCAAGGTCTCAAGTTGCATGGTTGGATCACCACCCCGGATGGGGCTCGTCAGCAAAGCGATTTGCAGTATTGTTACGTGAATGGCCGCATGATGCGGGACAAACTGATCAATCATGCGATTCGTCAAAGTTACGAAATGAGTTTAAAGCCGGATCAATTTGCCGCTTATGTGTTGTTCATCGAGCTAGACCCGCATCAGGTGGACGTGAACGTTCATCCGGCGAAGCATGAAGTGCGTTTCCATCAAGCAAGATTGGTACATGACTTTATCTATCAAGCTTTGGCTGATGCACTGGCACAAAGCTCCGTGATTGATAAGCCGCAAGTCAATGAGTCCGCGTTCCATCGAGCAGAACCTGAAGAGCGAGAAAGCCAACCGAAAACGACGCCTCAATACTCGCCACAACCAGTGAGTACTACTGTCCCGGAGCGTGTGTATCAAGCG
>NZ_JAWOQN010000322.1:0-826 GCF_033337395.1 Vibrio sp. YT-19(2023)
AAAAAAAATAGGTCAACATCATTGGCAAACGCACTTCGCTCGCCGAATGTTTCAAGGTCGAGGAAGTTAAGATTCTGCGCTTTGCTTGTTGTATTCAATCGAATTGATGAACCACTCTTTGTCACCTTCCGGCGTTCGAACGGTAAATTCTTCATCCACTTGCTTTTTCAACATGGCTCTGGCCATAGGGGAATCAATGGAGATGTAATCTTTGGCATCGCCATATATTTCTTCTGGCCCCACAATGCGGAACTTCTTCACATCACCAGCTTCGTTTTCAATCTCGACCCAAGCACCAAAAAAGACTTTGCCTTCTTGTTGAGGTGAGTAATCTACGATGGTGACTTCAGGTAAAAACTTTCTGAGAAAACGAACGCGTCGATCGATTTGACGCAGCAGTCGTTTATTGAAGGTGTAGTCAGCATTTTCCGAACGATCGCCAAGGCTGGCCGCCCACGTCACGATCTTGGTGATTTCTGGACGCTTTTCATTCCAGAGGTAATCGTGCTCTTGCTTGAGTTTGTTATAACCTTCACGGGTAATCAGCTTAGTTTTCAATTTGGCTCCTATTCATTTCGGCATAAAAAATGCCGCACATTCAGCAGCATCGACGCTTATGCGATCTTCATCCTAAACCTAGAATTATACCCAAAGCCACAAGATTCTCAGAGCGGACTTTGGGTATTGGCAATTAGGTTAGGCGACAGTTCGACTATTTTTCGTAATCTGGTTTTTTCGTCACGATATAATTGGTTTCACTCGCCACTAACGCACCGTGCTTTAAGAAGTTTTTACCCAAAATCATGCTGTAATGAAAGCGTCCGCG
>NZ_JAWOQN010000323.1:0-826 GCF_033337395.1 Vibrio sp. YT-19(2023)
GTTGGTGCTGGCGCAACGGGCGTTGAGCTATCGGCTGAGCTGCACAATGCCGTGAAAGAACTTCGCACTTACGGATTTGGTGATCTAGATTCAAGCAAGCTGAATGTTAACCTGATTGAAGCGGGCGAGCGCATTCTTCCTGCATTGCCACCACGTATTTCGTCTGCGGCGCATCAAGAGCTTGTTAAGCTGGGTGTAAACGTTCGTACAGCAACGATGGTGACTAAGGCGGAGAAAGACGGCCTAACTACCAAAGATGGCGAAAAGATTCCTGCGCAAATCATGGTTTGGGCTGCGGGTATCAAAGCACCTGATTTCATCAAAGACATTGCAGGTCTAGAAACAAACCGTATTAACCAATTGGTTGTGAAAGGAACACTGCAAACAACGCGTGATGACGATATTTTTGTTATCGGCGACTTGGCGCAATGCACACAACCAGACGGCTCATTTGTGCCACCTCGTGCGCAAGCTGCGCACCAAATGGCTAGCCAAGCGTTCAGCAACATTGTGGCGAAGCTAAATGGTCGTGAGTTGAAAAACTACGTGTACAAAGACCATGGTTCTTTAGTGTCTCTAAGCCGCTTCTCTACAGTAGGTAGCTTGATGGGCAACTTAACCAAAGGTTCGATGATGGTTGAAGGCCGTGTTGCACGTGTTGTTTATATCTCACTATACCGCATGCACTTGATGGCACTTCACGGCGTGTTCAAAACAGGCTTGATGATGCTGGTTGGCCGCATTAACCGTGTATTGCGGCCAAACCTTAAGCTTCACTCATATCGGCGCTTCAGCCAGTTTCAGTGTTGAAACTATAGAATAGAAA
>NZ_JAWOQN010000324.1:0-824 GCF_033337395.1 Vibrio sp. YT-19(2023)
GCGTAAGAGTCAATACCTTTCATCAACTCGGCTTGTACATTCTTAATCAAGTCGAGCAGCAGCCTGTCGAAATTAGCCCTCTTGCATTAGACGATAACCAACGCACGGCTTGGTGTGTCGACTGGTTGAAAAAGCACTGGATGACACCAACAAATTTCAAACGTTGGCAAAAGCATTTAGATAAATGGCCTATTGCTTACCTGAAAGGTGATGATGAGCTGGGTAGCCATTCGGAAAATCCGAAGCTAATTGCTTGGTTGGATTCTCAATTGTCGCATTTAGCTGCTGTTGGTTTAACAAAAAAGCAAGTGCAAGAGAAGTTGGTGGATCACCAAGACTATACGCGCCTCAATAGCGAATTAGCACTGTGTTGGCCGTGCTTTTCTGCATGGCAAAAAATGCTCAAAGAGAGCAATCAAGTCGATTTCCCAACCATGATAAGTCGAGCAACGGATTACGTGAATAAAGGGAAGTTCGTATCGCCTTGGCGTTTTGTTATGGTCGATGAGTATCAAGATATCTCTCCAGATCGTTTGGCGTTGATCGAAGCGTTATGTGAATCAACAGAGAAGCAGCCTGGCGCAACCTTGTTTGCCGTAGGCGATGACTGGCAAGCGATTTATCAGTTTGCGGGCGCAGATGTGGACTTGATTACTGGGTTTAAAGAGCGATTCGCTCACTCTACGGTACACCACCTAGACACGACTTATCGTTTCAATAATCAAATTGGCGATGTGGCGAATACGTTCGTGCAGCAAAACCCATCACAATTACCGAAGACGCTCAATAGCCATAAACAACGCAAGCAAAAGAGCGTGCACACA
>NZ_JAWOQN010000325.1:0-823 GCF_033337395.1 Vibrio sp. YT-19(2023)
GGTCCATTAAGCCAGAGCAAGAGTAGGTCAGTAGCGTGCCACCAGGTTTTAAAATTTGCATCGCCAACATATTGATGTCTTTGTAACCACGACATGCGCCATTTAGTTGCGCTTTGCTTTCTGCAAACTTAGGTGGATCCATGATAACCACATCAAACTGAGTACCTTGGTCACGGTATTCACGAAGCAGTTTAAATACATCTGCGTTTAAGAAAACAGCGCGCTTTTTCGAGATATCAAACTCGTTCAGCTCTGCATTGTATTTTGCTGTGTCCAATGCTGGCTGAGATACATCCGCATTAATTACGCGTTTTGCGCCGCCTTTCAGTGCGTAAAGACCAAAGCCACCCGTGTAAGAGAAGCAGTTCAGTACTTCTTTATCTTTAACGTACTTCATCGCTTGTTGACGACTGTCACGCTGGTCTAGGTAGAAGCCCGTTTTATGTCCACCTACAATGTCGACACTGATTTTCACGCCGTTTTCTTCGATGACGACAGATTTTGGAGGCTCTTCACCGTGCAATACGCCAGTGGTCTCTTTCAAACCTTCTTTCTTACGTACTGCTACGTCAGAGCGTTCGTAGACATTGCAATCAGGGAAGCATTCAACCAATGCATCTACAATCGCTTGCTTGTTGTATTCTGCGCCTGCGCTGAGCAATTGACATACGAAGAAGTTTTGGTAGCGGTCAATCGTCACGCCCGGCAAGCCGTCAGATTCAGCGGCGATGAGTCGGTAACCCGTTAAACCATCACGTTCAATCACGTCTTCACGAAGAAGTTGAGCATTTTGAAAACGCTTCACGAAAAACGCTTTGTTGAT
>NZ_JAWOQN010000326.1:0-823 GCF_033337395.1 Vibrio sp. YT-19(2023)
GCTCAGTCAATCAGCGCAAAGCCAAAGAACGTGTGCTTGAACTGTTTGATTTGGTTCATTTGCCGAACCCGCAACAAGCCTATGATAAGTATCCACATGAGTTTTCTGGTGGTCAGTTACAGCGCATCATGATTGCCATGGCACTGATCAACGAACCAGACATCTTAATTGCCGATGAGCCGACAACCGCGCTTGACGTTACCGTTCAGGCGGAAGTGCTACTGCTGATTAAAGAGATTCAAGCAAAAATGGGGATGGCTATTTTATTTATCACCCATGACCTAGGCGTGGTGAAACACTTTGCCGATCGTGTGTTGGTGATGTGCAAAGGTGAGGTCGTTGAAGAAGACATCACTGAGCACCTATTTTCTGATCCTCAGCATGAATACACCAAAATGCTGATTAACTCGATTCCGAAAGGAAGCAAAACCCCCGTTGATGAGAAAGAGTCGGAATTGCTCAACGCTTAAGACATTCGTGTGAAGTTTTTGGTGAAGCCTCACTTTATCCCAAGCAAAAACGAGTACTTCGAAGCGGTAAAAGGCATCTCGTTACAACTAAAACAGGGCGAAACACTAGGCATTGTTGGGGAATCCGGTTCGGGTAAATCCACATTAGGGCGTGCGTTGATCGGTTTGCTACCGTCTACCGGAAAAATTGAGTTTAAAGGTCAAAACATGGCCTCACTCAGCGACAAAGAGCGGTTCGATCTGAAAAAAGACGTACAAATGGTGTTCCAAGATCCATACGGTTCGCTTTCACCACGTATGACCATCGGGGAAATCATCACTGAAGGGTTAACCGTCCACCGGCCATATTTAAA
>NZ_JAWOQN010000327.1:0-822 GCF_033337395.1 Vibrio sp. YT-19(2023)
ACGATTGATTCATCACTCTTGGTGATAAAGCTCGAAGAGTTAATCTTACTATCAATCTGATTATTAAAAGGGCAGTGCGATCACGCACTGCCCTTTTGTTATTTTTCAATGTAATGCTATTCTTCACCTTTCTATGCCATTTTGGCGCTCATGCATGGAGAGGATATGCTTAGCTTTTTATTACGTTCTGTCTTTTTAGGCTTAGCAACCGCTGCCGTTGTACTGCTCGCAGTTCCATCATTGCGCAATAACGTTATTCCTGTCGCGCTCGACCAACAACCGAAAAATATCGCATCTCTTGAATTGTCGTTTAACCAAGCCGTAAGAAGAGCGGCGCCAGCGGTTGTGAATATCTACAGCCGAAAATACGTTGAAAACGATCGCAGTAAACTCTCGACACAAGGGCTGGGTTCTGGGGTTATCGTCAGCGAAAAAGGTTATATCATTACCAACTATCACGTGGTAGCTCAAGCAGACCAAGTCGTTGTTGCATTGCAAGATGGTCGAGCTGCTGCCGCTCAACTTGTTGGCACCGACAAACGCACGGACATTGCCGTTTTACGAGTTGAAGGTTCTAACCTACCTGTCATCCCATTGAATTCTGAATACAAACCTCAGGTTGGTGATGTCGTTTTAGCGATTGGTAACCCATACAACTTAGGGCAAACCACGACCTTCGGCATTATTTCCGCGACAGGTCGCTCTTCTATTAGCGATGGTCGTCAAGCCTTCATCCAAACTGATGCTGCAATCAATGAAGGTAACTCGGGCGGCGCATTGGTGAATACTCAAGGTGAATTGGTAGGCATCAACACCGCATCT
>NZ_JAWOQN010000328.1:0-821 GCF_033337395.1 Vibrio sp. YT-19(2023)
TACCAACGGCCACAATCTTAGTGAACATGTCTTTTAGATTACCGGCGATGGTAATTTCAGAGACTGGGTATTGGATTTCACCATTCTCAACCCAGAAGCCTGCCGCACCGCGAGAGTAATCACCCGTTACCACATTTACACCTTGGCCCATCACTTCTGTTACCAAAAGGCCTGTGCCCAATTCCTTCAGCATTTGCTCAAAGTTTTGGCCTGTCGACTTCACGTACCAGTTGTGAATACCCCCAGCGTGACCGGTTGGATCCATCTTCATCTTGCGAGCGGCATAACTGGTCAGTAGATAGGTCGCCAACACACCATCGGTAATGATTTCACGATCTTGCGTATAAACGCCTTCGCTATCGAATGGGCTGGAAGCCAAACCGCGCAATACATGCGGACGCTCTGAAATATTGAACCATTCAGGCAAGACTTGTTTACCCAAATGATCCAGTAAGAAAGAAGATTTGCGGTACAGGTTGCCACCGCTGATCGCCATCACTAGGTGACCAATCAAGCCAGTTGCCACATCTGCCGCAAACATAATTGGGTATTGGCCCGTTTTCAATCGTTGAGCATCCAGTCGGCTTACAGTATTTTCCGCCGCTTTGCGGCCGACGGTTTCTGGCGTCCACAAATCATCACGATGGCGGGCAACGGTATAGCTGTAGTCACGTTCCATTTCGCCATTTTTGCCTACGCCAATAACGCAGCAGCTTGTGCTGTGGCGGCTAGACGCGTAGCTTGCTAACAAACCATGGCTGTTTCCGTACACTTTGACGCCATAGTGGCTATCGTAGCTTGCACCGTCACTTTGCTTGATT
>NZ_JAWOQN010000032.1:0-51726 GCF_033337395.1 Vibrio sp. YT-19(2023)
CTACGACGATTGATGGGCGTAACCGCTCAGATCGTAGCTTCTTGATTTAGTTCCATCGAATTACGCAACAAAGCCCGTATAGAGGTGAAGAAGTGTTGTCTGTTCAGTAGGGATAAGGCAGCTTATCAATATACTCTTGTGTATAAGAACGTCCACGATGCGGTATAAATGAAAAGCTTAAATTGAGGGCTAAGGCAAACGAAGTAGGAACTCTGTTTATCAATTTTATTATGCTTTACCGGTTTCCTGTTAATAGCGGAATTTCTTATCAGAAAAACTATCCGGTGTTATTCAAAGCATATCAATAGTACTAAGAGTTGTTTAGTATGAATATTTAACACGCGCTTGGTAGTAAGTAGTAAGGGTGTTTCATCACTCAAACTTCGACAAAAGTAATTAAATTTGGTCACGTATTTTTAAGGAGATTATCCGTGAGCACCGATAATAACGGTGGCATTCAACGCCCCGATGGAAAGGTAAACGCGATAGACACTGACTATCAAATTGGTCAGGATAACGTCGCGTTAAAAGTAGGCCCATTTGGCCTTGATATCCATAACCGTGTTTTTGCAATTTCTGGCTTAGCAATCGTATTGTTTGTTGTAGTAACACTATTATTTCGAGAACAGGTAGAGCCGTTTTTCGCAGATCTAAGAGCGGGTTTGTTACACCATTTGGATTGGTTTTTTCTCGCTTCTGGTAATATGTTTGTCATTGTTTGTGTTGGGTTGATTTTTACACCGTTAGGTCGTGTACGAATCGGCGGTACAGAAGCGATTCCGGATTATTCCTATGCGGGCTGGCTGGCAATGCTCTTTGCAGCAGGTATGGGTATCGGTCTGGTGTTCTTTGGTGTATCAGAACCTATGTCTCATTTTAGTTCTGCTATTGGTGGCGTGAACGTTGAGAACGGTGTTCGTACTGACTGGGCCCCTCTAGGTGGTGCTGAAGGTGATGCAAGTGCTGCATCTGCACTAGGCATGGCGGCGACTATTTACCACTGGGCGCTTCACCCGTGGTCAATCTATGCGCTATTGGCTCTTGGTTTGGCGATTTTCTCGTTTAATAAAGGCTTGCCACTTACCATGCGATCCATTTTTTACCCACTGTTTGGTGAGCGTGTATGGGGTTGGACTGGTCACATTATCGACATTCTTGCCGTTGTAGCGACAGTTTTTGGTCTGGCAACGTCCCTAGGTTACGGTGCGTCTCAAGCCGCAACGGGTTTGAACTTCCTGTTTGATGTTCCAATGACGAATACTACGCAGGTACTATTGATTATTGGCATCACCGCACTCGCTTTAATCTCAGTTGTTGCGGGACTAGACAAAGGCGTGAAAATCTTATCTGAGATCAACATGGGTCTTGCTGCGCTTTTACTGCTTTTCGTTATTGTTGTCGGCCCGACGATCGCGATTTTAACGGGCTTTTTCGAAAATATAGTGTCATATGTAACTCATATTCCTGCCCTATCAATGCCATTTGGACGAGAAGACGTAAACTATTCTCAAGGTTGGACGGCATTCTACTGGGCGTGGTGGATTTCTTGGTCACCATTTGTTGGTATGTTCATTGCGCGTGTATCTCGTGGTCGTTCAGTTCGTGAGTTCATTATTTGCGTTATCCTTATCCCTTCCTCTGTTTGTGTGTTATGGATGACCGCTTTTGGTGGTAACGCTATAAGCCAATACGTGAGCGATGGTTATGAAGCTGTGTTCAAGGCGGAATTACCGTTAAAACTATTTGCCATGTTAGATGTGATGCCGCTAGCTGAAATTACATCTTTCGTCGGTATTATTTTGGTGGTGGTATTCTTCATCACCTCTTCAGACTCTGGTTCACTGGTTATTGATACTATTGCTGCGGGCGGTAAGGTCGATGCGCCAACGCCTCAACGCGTGTTCTGGTGTACGTTTGAAGGCTTAGTTGCGATTGCATTGATGCTTGGTGGTGGCTTAGCGGCAGCTCAAGCAATGGCCGTGACCACAGGCCTACCATTTACGATTGTTCTGCTTGTTGCAACGGTTTCCCTAGTAAAAGGCCTGATGGATGAACCTCGTCCAAAAGCGGTTTCTAACAAGAAATCAAAATAACCAATATTAACAGTTAAGTATTTGAATAAAACGGCATGCTACAGTATGCCGTTTTTTATTCTTTCCTATGAGGAAATTAACAAATTTTTATATTATATTGAAGCTAAGTTGGGCTTTGTTGCGGAATTCAACTTGAGAGCGAACACTAGTTAAATCGTTTGTATTTTAAACGATATACTGGGTTTCGGGCATACCTATCCCTGTTAGCTTGTTGAGTGCTTTGATCATGGCGTATGTTTCCCCAACTTGTGCGTTGTAATTTCGAAGCGTGAGTGAAGCGCCTAGTAGCTGTTTTACGCGATACATAGCGGTCTCCGACAATGAACGCCTGTGGTAACCATACTTTCGTTTCCACTTTTTGTTCGAACCATAGAGCTTTTGGCAACCAACCGCCAGATTACGTGGATGCCCCTTTTCCCAGAAGGCGGCTCCTTCACGTGGAGGGATTAGAGGTATCGCTTTCTTAACCCTAATCGCCCTGTGGCACTCCCTTGTATCGTATGCGCCATCTCCCGAAATTTCCTTGATGGATCGGCGTGTTTGTTTGAATAAATTTGGGAGTACTTCCGCATCTGTCACGCCTGAAAGTGTCAGTTCAGCTGCAATAATTTCATGAGTGTCAGTATCAACAGCAAGATGGAGTTTACGCCAGACTCGACGCTTGCCATCGGTTCCGTGCTTTTTCACTTTCCATTCGCCCTCACCGTATACCTTGAGCCCAGTTGCATCAATAGCCAGGTGTTGGATAGCGCCTCGTGATGAGGCTTTGAAATTAATCTTTACATCCTTAGCTCGGCGACTGATGCAAGTATAGTGGGGGCAAACCAATGGGACGTTCGCCAATCTAAAAACAGAGTCGATGAAGCCTTGTAGCGCCCTTAATGGTAAGGAAAAATGCGCTTTACCATGAGAGCAGTCGTGATAGCGAGATCACTAAACAATCTTGGTCTACCACGTTTATCCTGTTTAGATTGTTTCCACTAAGTTATGGCCTCTTCGTCAATCCAAAACGTGAGTGAACCTCTGTTGATCAAGGAGTTATTGTACTTGCACCAGTTAGTGGTTTTGTAGCGAGGCTTCGGCATGAAATCAAAGTCAATGAATGAATGTCCCTGATCTGATCGTAATATTCTGATTTAGTTCATTCGATTTCCGCAACAAAGCCTTCTGAAGTCTCAAAGGGGTAGTCATGTTCAGTTTTTTGGGTACGCATAAAAGCTCCTTAAGCTATCTGTTTGGTTATGCGTACTGATGAAATATATCTGAAAGTGTTTTAAATCAGGCTTGTTAGGAATTGGAGGGTAGAAAGCAAGCGTGCCAAGAGACAGGTAAAAAATAACTTACTTGCCGTTGTTATGTAGAAATCGCTGTAAAGCAAGTTATTAACAACCAAGCCGAATCAAAGAATGTATCGGCTTTTTAGTCTCTGGAGAGTATGACAATGAGTATAGAAATTTATGTAGAAGCGGCCATGGTGAGAAAACAAAGAGGCCGTCTTGTTGGTGGTATTGCGTACATAGCACTCGATGCTGATGGATGTATTGATGATGAAGATTGGGAGCCTGTTGGCTATGTCACAGACCAAGCTTATCTAGACCTATCGGCGCTTGCTTTTGGATTAAAGCGTGCGAGAGATGGCGATATTATTTATTCAAGCAGCGATTATTGCGTCAAAGGCTTTAATGAGTGGCTAGAAGGTTGGAAGACACGAGATTGGCGTAAAGCAAATAAAGAATCGATAGCTAATGCAGAGCTATGGCGGCTTGTGGATGAAAGAAGCGCGGAGAAGCGTGTTGAGGTGAGAAAAGTCGCTGCCTGTTCAGCAGGAAAAGATGCAGCTTATAGATACGCTCTCCTGGCGACGAAGCGTCAGTTGTAATGACAATGAATCACTTGCTGGTAGTTCCAGCAAGTGATTCTTTTTTGTTGTTATCGAATTTTATAGCTTTGCAGACAAAGCTCTGGGGGCAAAAAACAGTATTTTTCTACGTGCCAGTCAATCCCATGGGAACACACAGTATAGGAGGACGTCCCATGAGATTTCTAAAGTTAAAAGAAGTAATCGAAAAGACTGCACTAAGCCGTTCAGCGATATACAGGAAGATGGATGAAGGAAGCTTTCCACAAACTGTAAGTTTGGGTGATAGGGCCGTTGCTTGGATTGACAGTGAAGTAGAAGAGTGGATGGAAAAAGTTTTACATAGCCGAATCTAAAATTAGTGTCTGTTTAGCGCGTACAAGATAATTAATAAAAAAACTCTCCACTTACCCAGATGTGTACTTTTGATGCTGTTGTTAACTTGTCTGTGTTCAAACACACAAGGAGAAATGAACATGTCAAAAGCAAAACCAACACCAATGACGCTATCGGCAGCAGCACGTATTCAAGGTGCTCAGGCAAAAGCTAATGGTGGTCAAATCACCAAGGGAAGTTTCGCCGCAAGAGCACAATCTGCAGCTGCGAAAAACAGTAAGTAATGGGAGTGTGGGGGAGGATCATCTCTCCCCCTTACTGATTATGACAAGGTATAGTAATAACAAAGATATACAGAAGTTAGTTTGCCAGCTAATAAAGCACAATTGGGTATTCCAAAGGCGTAAAAAACATGGCTCAATCTTCTCGCCAGCAGGGAAGCGATTCACAGTGCCGAGTACACCGAGTGATAAAAGAGCTTTTCAAAATTTTAGCAAAGATATTCAACGTTCATTATGACTAGTAAAACAATAGAAACACCTTACTTCTCTATTCAATACCTGCTCAGAGAGTTTGCTAAGGGATTAGGGACAAAGCCCTTAGCTGGAAAGAAAATTGATGATGCATGTAAAAGTTCAGAAATAAATCCGCATCATCTAGCAGCGCTAAAACAAGAACTGATTCATGAACCGCTTACAAAGTATGTCAATATTTACTTTGCGGATCATGTTTTAGAGCAATTTGAGAGCGTAACTGATGTTTATCTCAACTTGATAAAGTCAGTTCCTCTAGACGGGGTAAATGCAGGCTTAGCACAACAGTTTCTTGAACGTTACTTTATGACATTTGCTGTCGCTGAGATTTGCTCTAGTTCTTTAAATGGTATGCGGCTCACCCCCAGAGATGTTGCGTGGAGTGATAAGGCTTTGATGTCTATTGTCATAGGAAAACTTGATGATTCTACGGAGTGGCAACAATTTCTAATCGAGAGTACGGACTCCCAGAGAGAACGTCTGCGAACTTGGTCGTTAGGAGCTGAGCTACCTGACTTAACCAGTATTGCCTCTCTTGGTGAGCAATGGCAGCGAGGGAATAGCTGGGGGACATATAAGGCGAGACTTATAACTGCACGTTTGTGGGACTATTTTTTTCACCGCAGTGGCTATACCGACTTAGCTATTCTTAAGCATCAATCCCCAATACAGTGTTTAGAAATGCTGGTTAATCAATTATTCAATCTTCTTCAGAAGGAGGCTACCAAATATCAGGCGACAACGCCTTTAGCACTAGGATTGTTTGATTTACTAAGCTTGCGAAAACCTAAAGAAACTGGTTCGAGAGAGCGCTGTTTTGAGTTACTAGATCAGTTTAAGCAACAGCAAGATAAGTTGGATACGCATTACGACACGACATATTACTACCATTGGATGAATGCTCGTTTTCACCTGCATTCAGGAGATCTTTTGGCCGCAGTGGAGGCATATAGAATTGCGTTTGAGCAGGTTATTTATAGACAAGGAGAAAATGCCGAAAAAATAATCATCGAGGCGATCGTTACAGCATGCCGCTGTCCAAAGCCAAATAAAAGGTTTATCAATCGGTTAAGGCGAATGGCTGTTATCATGAAGATTGATTTGATGCCACCAGAGCATAGTAATGATGAGTACAAAGCTAAACCTGATGAGATTGAAGGTTGGGAGATTGCTGCATTTAGTCATGAATTCAGTTCTTTCTTTACCATAGATTCATTCTTCCCAGACGCACCATACCCGAAAGACCCGCATGATAATAATGGTGTATGGATGGTAGATGAAACCGCTTATAAGTTGGATATCCAAAAGCCTAATAAAGTCTTCTCCGTTGGAATAGAAGGCGGGTTAGTGAAGAAAATGCCGCAGTTGGTTTATTTCTCGATGCTAGATGACACAGATGCTATTTCAGCTCTTTTAGAGGGTGGAGCGGATGTAAACAAGCTCTCTTCAAGTAACGAGTCTGCAATTCTGCTCGCAGTTCAATCTATGCAAGTTAATGTTGTTCCGTTGAATTCAATGAGCGATGAGTTATTCAATATATTGAGTAGGAAAGCACACAAGCGAAGTGTATTGGACGCTCTAACAGATAAGAAAAAACTGTCTCCATTGGGGTGTGCAGTTCAGACGGGACGATTAGGCGTTGTCAGTAAGTTACTTGAGGTGGGGGCGTCAGTGGATAGAAGGCATGACACTATTGGTGAGACTCCCTTGTTTACGGCGATAGGTTTAATAGCACACCATACTCGGCCAAACTTCAATGCAATACATTGGGAGGCAATGAAATACTCAGGCATGAACTTACAATCTGTGCGAGCCCATTCAGCAGGGCTGTTACCTCATGATTTAGAGCATTTAAAGGCTGCGATAGAGAGGCAACAAAGCGATCCCAGGTTCCAACGTATGCATGAAGTCGTCAAGGCTACAGAGCTGAGCAATATTCTGAAACATACAACAGCTGAAGGGTTTCGACAAATTGCAAAACTCCTAATAGAGCAAGGGGCTGATCCCAATGCGAAACACGATACGGCAATGCTTGGGTATACGCCACTGATGCTGGCCATTGAGCTAGACGAAGTTGAGCTGGTGGAAGCGATGATTGATTCAAAGTATCACCAAGCCAATTTTGGTGACACTTGTATCGATTCACGCTCTCGGCAACGAGTAGATCTCGAACAATTGATAAGAAATTGGCGCTCAAAGAAGGTATCTAAAATGTTAACTGAACGGTTTTCTGATTAAATTGAAGCTCGATTTTCTGTGGAGACTTCGCAGAGTAATTGTTGTTTGGCTCAGAACAATGGAGCTTTCTGACCTGAGCTTTGTCTATGAAGAAGGCTAATATTCATAGGACCTATCTAAGAGGTTTTCCAGCACAAGTACCACTCCACGAGGGCGTTACAGCTTTTGTGGAATGGTCTAATTATTACCGGCTAAATTCTCAACAGCAATTCAAGAATGTTACCAAGTCTTATAGTTTACATGCCTCACCATAAGCGCGACGTATGTTTCCCAGCGCACCTAGAAAAACAAATACGGCTTCAGCTCCTCAAAATTCCTAATGATAATCTGCTGACCTTGAGGGTTGGAATCAAGAACATTAATGTCGATGTTGTAAGCATCTAAAACATAACGAACCAACGCAGCATTGGTTGGTATCTTGAGGGTATTTCCCTCCATGCCATAGTCATGGGCAATGACAGAAGCCTGGGCTTCGTTTAAGCGTGGATCTGGCTTTAAGTCAACGTTTAACACTGTATTCCATTGGGCATCGTGACTTTTTCCCATAACCCTTTTAGCCTCAATATTTGGAATGCCTCGAATTCGACTCAGTACAAAGTCCCGATAACCCTTAGCGTGTTCACAGTAAGCTCGGACATGCCAGCGTAAAGGTGTACAAACTAGAGTATGGGGCGAAATTATACGTTCGACTACGAGACCGTCTTTAAGTGATGTGTAGCTTATATCGACACGTTTTTTATCTCTAATCGCTTGTACTAATGGGCGAAGAATCTCTGGCGAAATATTGCGTGTTACGGGTCTAACCATCGTAGTATTCTCAAAGCCCATATTGAGCTCGCTAAATGTGATGGCCATATCTTCAGTGCGAGCGAGGATATGCAGGTACTCATCAGCATGACCGCTAGTTAATTTGGGTTTAAAGCTATTACTAGGCTTGTAGCCCTTTAACTTTTTGTCATAAATAAGGTTGCCAGGGGCAATATCAGCTAGATAAGAGTTGATGTCTTTCGATGCTTGTTGTCTACCAATACCAAAATTTTTAATCAGATGGTTCGTGGTTAAGCGGCCTTCCCACAACGCAATAATCTCAATCATTCGATATCGACATAGGAGGTCCCAACGAATTGGCCATTTACTCATTATTTGATTCCTGTCTACTTATGCGACGTGTGTATGTAATCAGTATTTACCTGTAGCTAATAGCGATATATTGTGTCAGTGGTAATGAATAGTCAACCAAGTAGTTCATTTTGTTCTTTCTATTAGATACGTATGAAGTAGGTTTCAATGGCCGCACCTAAGAGTCTCACTTTTCAGTTACATCAACATTGGGAGGTGGTTGAGCAGTTAACTCGGCTTTCGAGAGAGTGTCCAGCGTTTGAGCTGAGAGTACTTGAACAGGTGATCAATCAGTACAAAAGTAAAAATGCGGAAAGTAATACTGTACTCACCAGTCTTGTTAATTCAGACATACTGCAGCCTATCAATCGCAGTAGCGACTATCAGCTAAACACACTAGTTGTGGACTTTGTCAGAGGCTTAACCCAGGAGCATGAGTTAGGTCTATCAGCGGTACTTAAAGCGCGAGTTGATGCGATTAAAGACGCCACCAGTCAAGTGTTAGAAGGACTTGATGGATCGGACAATGATTTACTTCGTACTGGCGCGAATAGGCTGTCGGAGCTGGTTAGAAAAATTACCCAACAGTTAACGCAAGACAAACAAGCAATATTTGAAATAGCAGAATTGGCGAAATCAGCTGATACCAGCGTTCCAATTGAACGTCGTTACCGTGAAGTGCTGGAAGTGTATGACCAATACGTAGAACCCATGAATGAAATGATGGATAGCGGTCTTGGAGGCAGTTTCTATCCCTTATTAGAAAAGGCGGAAGAAGCACTCGATTCTGCCGTTGACATACTTTCTATGCGTGGATCTTTGTATCAACAAAGGCTGGCAATGCGTCAGATAGCTTATCAAGTCAAAGATCTTCGATACCAAGGACGAGTTATTGCTCAGCAATGTGCCGATACTTTGTTGCCATTAAGAGAGGAAGCCAGACAACACAATCAGCTTTCAGCGGTTATCAGCAAGCAGCTAAGCCAAGTTCGTAAAAAGGGTTTAGCGCGAGGACTGAATGCCGAAGGTTTGCCTATGTGGAAAAGTAGCCGCGTGACTAAAATTCAGTTGGGTAATGAAGTTCGTGAGTTGATGGCAGAATTCTTGGACTTTGAACCTAGCTCTATACCGTTCCCGGATGAAGAAGCGACTGAAAGTCCGATGATCAACTGGGTTGATGAAGAGCTTCTGAGGGAAAAACTTGCTGACTCGCTACCGGTCGCGAATCTAATGACGTGGCTCAGAGGAAACTATCAGCACCTACCAGATGCTGAGCTGTTGCGACTCTATCACGAGCTTGTCCGTGATCCTCATTGGCAAAGCACATTAGGGGCAAGCTCAAGTACTACAGCATTGAACACAGTAGCCGTAACCTACCACCCTCACGAAATAAAGATGTTGACTGGCTCAACAAATGCAAAGGATGTTGATAATGCAAACTAGCAAAATCGATTTAAATGAGCTGGCTCACCTGACTGAGCTATTTAACCTTTTTAACTCTGGTCGGCACCTCAACCGCTCGACGGATGCGGCTCTATGGCATGAGCTAGAACAGCAAGCAGAGCAGTACCAGTACCTATTTGCTAACTTAGGTTTTGACTTGCGCATTGATGGACGGGGTTTTGCTTGGTTCCATGATGAAGATGGTAACCAGAACATCAATAAACAATCACGCCAGTTAGCACTATTGCTGATGGTGATATTTGACCATCAAGCTGATAGCGGCCGCTTCCTTGGTCAGTTTTACCAATGGACGATTGATAATGCCTTGCTTGATGAGGTCTACGAAAAGCATCAAGAGCTTTTGGATGCAGAAGAGCTCGACCAAGATGCACTAGCAAAGATACTCGATAATGCGGTGCGCAAAGGCTTTGCCGTTCAAGAGAGCAATCACTGGCGTTTACTGCCTTCGGTATATCGCTACCTAGACCATTTCGAAGCTATTACAGAACAAGCATCTGAAAGCGATGTGGCCGCTTATGAGGAAGATGAATCATGCTAAGTTACGGTTTTCAACGTTTAGCATTAATTGGTAGCGCTGGGTATCAAAGAGCAGAACTTCCTCTCGATGACTCTGTGTCATTAATTGCGCCAAATAACCATGGCAAAACAAGCCTAATCAACGCGCTTCAATTTCTGCTCATCATCGATCAAAGAAGGATGGATTTCGGCTCTCATACATTAGAGAAAGCTCGCCGTTTTTACTTCCCGAACAATAGCGCTTACATTCTGCTAGAGGTCATCCTGCCACAAACCGGCACCGTGGTGTTTGGCTGTGTTGGTAAAGGGGTAGGTTATGACTACGAATACTTCGCTTATAAAGGTGAATTAAACTTAGATGATTTCCGTATGGATGATGGCAACATCGTTGCCCAACCGAAGTTAATCAACCACTTAGCGACAAAAAAACATCGAGTCTATAAATTTAATGATAAAGAGTTCAGACACTCGATTTATGGTGGTGCAAAAAGTAAGAAAACAAGCGACATCGATTTTACGGTGTTTAAACTTGAACATGTAAGTGACGCACGTTCGTTCCAGCAAGTCCTCACCAAAACGCTCAGGCTCGATAAGCTAAACTCCAGCGATGTGAAAGACTATTTGTTGAAGATATTTAGCAGAGAGCTACCCAATGCCAGCATCGATTTTAAGCAGGAGTGGGAGAAAGCATTTCAAGACATTAATCTAGAACGCGAGCAGTACCTAGCACCCGTAAACAATCTGGAAACGATTCAAGAGCTCGAACAAAAGTTTGAGCGTACCTTGTCGCTACGAGGAAAGATCGCCGTATGCCAGCCTAAGGTTAATGAACTGCTGCAGGATTGGCATGGTCATGTTCAAACGATGACTGAGAATCTATCAACGCAAAAAACTAAGCTTGAGCAAACGCAACGTGATCTCCGAAGCCAAGATATTACCTATGCAGGAGAGCGCACAGACTTAACCAATAAACTGGAAGAGTTAAACCGTATAGAGAAGCGGCGACAAGAGTTGGAAGAGCGGTTTACCTTGATCCCGGATCAATCGTTTCTAGAGAGTCAATTGAAAGCTGCGGAGCAAAAATATGATGCTCAGGCTGCCTTGTGTGTTCAATCACAGCGGTCCTCTTCTGCTGCGATTGGCAAACAGTTGAAAGAGAAAGAAGATCAGCTGCAAAGGTTGCACTCTCAACATCAAACGTTGGGTGACAATTTATACCTTCATCTTTCTGAAGTGCTTAATGTAGATGAATTAGAAAAGCTGAACAAAGTACTTAGCCAACGAGTAATGCAACTGCCGCCTTCGCAGTATTCGTTTGACATCAATCAGCTTCGACACATGCTCAATGACGAATCTTCTGAGCAACTCTCGTTTTCAGGTTTAAAACTGTCCCTTGAGGAGCTTATTCCACAGCATGTTCAAAAAACAGAGCAGGAGCTGGTGGAGGAAATAGACGATGTTAATAAGCAAGTAACAGAACTAAAACAACTGCTTGAAGTAAGTAGAGGAAACGAAGCTGCTGAGAGGAAAAAGAGCGAATTAAATACCGCAGTTAAACAGTGTGAACAGGACTTGAGGGACTACGAGCTGCTGCAAAAATTGAAAAAAGACCAGGCACAGCGAATCGAGCAGAGACAGACATTTGAGAATCAGCTGGTAGCGATTAATAGCGCTCTTCATGGTGCGGATAAGAAGTACAACGAACTTGCACAGCAAATCGGAGAGATTACGGATAAGCTAAATAAGCTTGCTTCAGATGATGGACTTGTTGAAAAGCTGAAAAATCAAAGAATTGATGATCAAGCACTGTTTAACGCTCTTTCGGAGCAACCACATACGCCTTGGATTATTGTGGATGAATGGTCTCTGGAATATCTACCCGTTCGCCTTGAACAATACATCGAGGATTGCAAAGACCTCGATAAGTTGTCCAAAGAATTGCGCCACATGAAAAATGACTTAGCTCAGAAGGGGCTTACCAAGTTCCAGATGGCGCAAACTCAAGATGAAGAGTTAAAAGGCATAATTAAATTCAGTCACTGTTTAGATGATGAAAAGAAAGCGCTGGAAAGACGTGCTCGTTCGGCCGTGGTCAACGTCACTGCGAGTTTAAGAGAGCTGCGCAGTGGACTCTATGCACTACAAAGTAAGATGAAGGAATTCAACCGTTTAATCAATCATAGGCAGTTATCGGATCTCAAAACTTTCAAAATTGAGCCTGTTGAAGAGAGTCAGCTTGTTGATGCGATGAATGTACTAATCCAGCAAGCAGAGCAAACAGAAAGTGGTCAGAGTTTCGAGCTGTTTGATCAAGGTAGTATTCTTGATGATGTGGAGTTAGAGCGAGCAAAGAGCCTGTTGATTGAAGAAGGTAATGCTCGCCAAGGGCTAAGAGTGGCAGATTTGTTCAGACTTGAGTTTGTCGTTGCCAAGCAAGGGCAGCAACCAGAGTCATTTGAAGATATCGATAGTGCGGCTTCTAACGGAACAGTGTTGATGGCCAAGCTCGTGACCGGCCTTGCGATGCTTCACTTAATGCAAGACAAGCGACACCAAATGAAAGCAGTATGTTATTTGGATGAGGCGTTGGCCCTGGATACCAAGAACCAATCAAACTTGATAGAGATTGCAAATCAGTTCGGTTTTGCACTGATTTTTGCTTCACCAGCACCGTTAACCACCGCTCGTTATTGTGTGCCTATCCACCAAGCGAATGGAAAGAACCACATTAGCCGTAATAGCTGGCAGATTTTCGAACCAATAGAAAGCCAAGAACTGCTGCAGTCACAAGTGGAGCCATCATTATGAGTCAGGCATTGGTTAAAGCACTAATGCGACTGATCGAGGTGTACCCTGATTCCATCGCTGGTAGCACATTGACATCATCTCAGAAGAAGCAGCTTGAAGAGTTCAGCCGCAAAACTCAGAGTGTACAAGTTACTCCTAAAGGCCGTGGCGTTGTCTACGGCATTCTTGATATGGATGTTGTTAAAGTCACACTGGAGCAGTTGGCGCCAAATCAAAACGTGTCTCCATCAGCCCCGCAAAGAGCCGTAAACATAGCCTCCACACGCAGCAGCAAACAAGGAAGAGTAGGTCACGATGTGACCTACGTGCTGGCTAAAGCGGTTGCGAATCCGCTATGGGAGTCTTTCGGAGGGCCAACTGAGCACTTAAATGTAGCGACAGAAGAGTTTGGCGTTTTTTCCCTTGAAGTGGGCGGAGAAAGAAATAGGGATCTTAACACTCATCATTCTATTTGGCTGGTGGAAAACCAAGTATTGTTTGACCGTCTAGATTGGCTACCCAATAACGAACCCACTACCGTTATTTGGTACCGAGGGCAGCTACACAACAAACTCATTGATTGGCTATCGGTGCCTGAAAGGGCAACGATGGTCTATTTTTTTGCCGATTATGATGGAGTCGGGCTAAATAACTTCCGGCGCCTGAATGAGAGGCTTAAAGAAAGAGCAGAGTTTTGGATGATGCCTAACTGGAAGGAACTTTTGAACCGTTACGGGCAAAACCAGCTTTGGGTTGATACCGCAAGAGAATTCAATTCATTTCTTGAGAATAGTAGCAATTTGTTGGCTCAATCCTCTCATCTACAAGCGCTAGTTCTAGAGATGCAAACGAACGGGTTAGCACTTGAGCAAGAGTCCATTTGGCTTAGTAAGAAATAGGCTAGTGAATTGAGTAGGACACTAATGAATGAAAGACGTTTGTTTTAGAACGCCATCCTATTCAAGAGTTGTTTCATGAGCTAGTATACAAAAGTTACAAATTGTAGGGATAGCAAATTGCATGAAAGACTCAAAACTAGATCCTGAATTACTTGAGAAGGCGACAGAAATTTTTAGCGAGCTTGGCTTACCGGTCGAGCTCGCTATCAACGTATTTCTTGCAAAAGCGGTTCAAGTGCAAGGTTTTCCATTTCCAGTTGCCCTAGATGGGGATAGCGCAGTGACTCAGCAGGGAGCGAATAGGATCTCAAATGCTGAAATAACAGAATCTATACAGCATCTGGTAGAAGTGAGATTACCTTTTTCAGAGATTAACAATCTCACCCAGCTAGAGTATTGTAAAACCACATTTGGTCTATCATTCCCTGTTCTGAAAATATCAAAAACGGCTAGGCCAGAAGATGTAAGGCTTAGCGCTAAAGATGCCAAAGGCCGCAACCGTTACTCTACAACTAAAGTTGCTCAGCGTGATGGACAAACGTACTTGATTTGTACCCAATGGACTGATCGTCATCGACCTGCCTTTGTTCGTTGGCAGCAGACATTTGGAGATAGTTAATGCGTATCATCGACAATATAAATGATCTGCTTGGTGACGACTTAAAAAGCACAATAAAGCCAGGAGCAAAGCTTAAAATTGCAGCATCCTGTTTTTCGATCTATGCGTATGAAGCTTTAAAAGAGGAGCTCGAACAGATTGAGTCACTGGAGTTTGTCTTTACCTCTCCTACATTCGTTGAATCAGAAGTAACGGATAAACTGAGTAAACAGAAGCGAGAGTTTTTCATTCCGAAAGAGCAAAGAGAAAAGAGCTTTTACGGAACTGAATTTGAAATACAGCTAAAGAACAAGCTTACCCAAAAAGCGATTGCTCGAGAGTGCGCGGACTGGATTCGTCGAAAGGTGGAGTTTAGGTCAAATACTACTGGTGCACCAATGCAGCAGTTGGCGGCAGTGCAAGTAAGTGAAGAACAAGCGGTATATCAGCCGCTTAATGGTTTTTCAGCGGTAGATCTTGGTTACCAAAAGGGTAATGCAGTTTCCAACATTGTTACCTGTATGGACGAGCCCTCGTCCACCAGCGTTTTCATGGGTATGTTTGATCTAATATGGAATGATGCAGAAAAAGTGCAGGATGTGACGGATAGGCTGGTCAATCACATATCTACCGTATATCAAGAAAACTCTCCTGAACGTATCTATTTTCAGTTGCTATACAACATCTTCAGTGAATTCCTCGAAGACCTTAACGAAGATGTCCTCCCGAATGATAAGACGGGCTACCAAGACAGTTTAATCTGGAATAAATTGTTCAATTATCAGAAAGATGCTGCTACCGGAATCATCAATAAGCTGGAGACATACAATGGTTGTATCCTTGCCGACAGTGTAGGTTTAGGTAAAACATTTACAGCCTTGGCCGTAGTTAAGTATTACGAGCTACGTAACAAATCAGTGTTGGTCTTGTGTCCTAAAAAACTGGCGGATAACTGGCTTAACTATAACCGTAACCTGATTACCAATCCTTTTGTAAAAGACAGGTTCAATTTTGATGTCTTGTGCCATACCGATTTGCAACGCACTAGAGGAGAGTCTTTTGGTATCCCGATGGACCGAGTTAACTGGGGCAATTACGATCTGGTTGTAATAGATGAGTCGCATAATTTTAGAAACAACCAGGTATACAAAGATAAAGAAACTCGTTACCAGTCACTGATGAATAAAGTCATTCGTGCTGGGGTGAAAACGAAGGTGTTGATGTTGTCGGCAACACCGGTAAACAACAAATTCTCTGATTTACGTAATCAGTTAGCATTGGCCTACGAGGGTGATTCACATGTGCTTCGAGAGCAGATAGGTACGCAGTTCAGTATTGAAGAAATTTTTAAACGAGCGCAAAAGTCATTTAATGCATGGGCAGATCTCGCTCCTGAAGAACGTACTGCTTCTGCGTTATTAGAGACGTTGGATTATGACTTTTTCCAACTGCTCGATAGTGTGACCATTGCTCGCTCTCGTAAGCATATTCAAACGTTCTACGATACGGCTGATATAGGTCATTTCCCTGAACGAATGAAGCCGAAGTCTTTTCACCCGTCGTTGACTGCGCGACCTGACGTAATTGGGTTTAATCAGATATTCGAGCAGCTTTCGAAGTTAAAGATGGCTGTTTATGCCCCAATTAGCTATATCCTACCTAGTCGTATCGCCAAGTATGAAGAGATGTACGATACCGATGTAGGAAGTAAAGGTAAGCTGCGTCAGGTTGATCGAGAAAAAGCACTGCAACGTCTGATGACCATTAACTTACTAAAACGTTTAGAAAGTTCCATCCATGCATTCCGATTAACGTTGCAGGGGCTACAGTCAATACTTGATGATGCACTTAGTAACATCGCAGCGTTTAAGAAAAGTGGATTAGATACTGGCTATCAAGACCGCGCAAATGATTTTAATGGTATTGATTGGGATGAAGATGTAACGGAATACCAAGAAGGTTTTTCAACTGGGGGTAAAGTTAAAATAAAACTTGCTGATATGGATCTTCCTTCTTGGGAGCACAATTTAAGTGCTGATTTAGAAGTGATATGTGAACTGCTAAAGGAAATGGATAAGGTTCCACCTGAGCAGGATGCTAAGCTGCAGCATTTGCGACAGCATATTTTTGAAAAGTGGCAAAACCCACTCAACCCAGGCAATAAAAAAGTTTTAATCTTTACCGCCTTTGCAGATACTGCGGATTATTTATACGAGAACCTGGCCCAAGAGTTTCAAGATAAATACCAGATTCACACCGGGAAGGTAACCGGTAGTAGTGCAGCAAAATCGACGATAGGTAAGAGTTATGATTTTCAAAGTCTGCTTACGTTATTCTCACCTGTCTCTAAAGAAAAAGCTCAGATACTACCAAATGAACCTGTTGAGCTTGATGTACTAATCGGTACAGACTGTATCTCAGAAGGTCAGAACCTGCAGGATTGTGACTATCTGATTAACTACGACATTCACTGGAACCCGGTACGTATTATCCAGAGGTTCGGACGAGTAGACCGCATAGGGTCAACAAATCAAGCCATTCAGTTAGTCAACTACTGGCCGGATATAAGCCTGGATGAATACATTAACCTTAAAGAGCGTGTCGAAAACAGGATGGTAATTTCAGACATTACCGCGACTGGTGACGATAACGTGCTAAAGGCTGAAGCAAACGATGTTGCCTATCGCACAGAGCAGCTCAAACGTTTGCAAGAGGAAGTGGTAGATTTAGAAGACGTCAAAACAGGCGTGTCCATAACCGATCTCGGCCTCAATGAATTTCGCATGGATCTTCTGAATTACATCAAAGCGAATGGGGACATCAACACTACACCAAATGGGCTGCATGCAGTGGTAGCGGCAAAGCCGGACATGGGGCTCGTACCAGGCGTGATTTTCTCATTACGTAATCGTAATCATAGCGTCAACATCAATAAGCAGAACAGACTTCACCCATACTACTTGATTTACATGGCAGAGTCGGGTGAGGTTGTGATTAACCATATGCAGGTAAAACCGTTGCTCGATCAGGTACGGGCTGCATGTAAAGGTAAAGATGGCCCAGACACTCTGGCATGCACAAATTTCAATAGAGATACTAAAGACGGTCGTGAGATGAGTTTCTACTCTGAATTATTGGACCAAGCGATAGGCTCTATTGTGGAAGTTAAACAGGCTAGTGACATCAACAGCCTGTTTAGTGGAAAACACACATCAGCATTGGCTAATGAGATTAAAGGGTTGGAAGATTTTGAGCTGATTAACTTTATTGTCGTAAAGGCGGAAGGCTAATGGCATCAGCCCAACAACATGTATTCATTCCTTTCAGATTTCCTCAAGCTGCTGCATTAGGAAGTCAAAAGCAAGGGCAGAAAATTCCCAAGGAAACGATTTATCAGCAATCAAATCTTCCGCCGGCGACTAAGCAATTATTTGTTAATCAAGTCGAGCAAATAATCTGGCGATACAAATTGTCTCCAGATACGTTGAATGTCGCTGAAAGTGAAGATGTGGCTGAGATACAAGTTTTTGATATACATCTAAAACCAAATTGCACAGAACTTGATGTCAAGGTATTGGAAACGTTAGATCGTGCAGTTCCTTCGAACATTTTTTTTCGTGTTTTTAATGGGCTCCAACATAGGCCACAAGTGCAGCATGCCATGGCTTACAAAAGAGAGAACAAGCGAGATGCTGGAAGTATGGTCATTAAGGAATACTTTTTGTCCGATTGGAGCTTGATCTCTAAGTTAGGTGAGCTAAATCATGCGGAAAGTAAAAAGCTTCCAGTTATCATTAACATGGCAACACTGTACAATGAGCTGTTACGAAGCCTACTGCCAGAACCCGCACTTGAAGGTGAGTCATTAGATGAGCAGATGAAGCGTATAGCGATGCTGAACGCTTGCAGAGATAAGCTAACAAAGCTTCAGGCAAAGCAACAAAAAGAAAAGCAGTACAATCGAAAGGTTGATATGAACAGTGAAATCAACCGACTAAAAGAACAGATTAGCTCGCTAAGTGGTTTGTGAGTGAAAACTCAGCGAATCGAGCAGAAACAACGAATTAGATAACAGAGAGCCTCCAGATATGGAACAACTAAAAATGCACAGCCCGAACATGGTTGACCAAAATATCGAAAAACTAGCGGAGCTGTTTCCTGGCTGTGTGACAGAAGCGCAAGGCGAAGATGGCAAACTGCGCAAAGCGATAGACTTTGATCTATTAAGGCAGGAACTGTCTCGCAATATAGTCGAAGGCCCTCAAGAGCGTTATCAACTTAACTGGCCAGGTAAGAGAGAGGCCCTGTTAACGGCTAATGCGCCGATTGCGAAAACGCTGCGCCCTTGCCGAGAAGAGAGTGTGGATTTTGATACAACTCAGAACCTATTCATTGAAGGGGATAACTTGGATGCATTGAAGCTTCTTCAGGAAACTTATCTTGGTAAGGTGAAGGTTATATACATAGATCCTCCGTATAATACAGGCAATGACTTTATCTATGATGATAATTTTGTAGAAGATTTAGATAGTTACATCGGTAAATCTAATCAAAAAGATGAATTGGGAAATAGATTAGTGGTTAACACAGAGTCTAATGGTAGATTTCATTCTGATTGGTTAAGTATGATTTACCCAAGATTGAAATTAGCTTGGAACTTATTAGCAGATGATGGAATTATTGGTGTGTCTATCAGTGATTCTGAAGTATTTCAACTTGGTAAGGTTCTAGATGAAGTTTTTGGCAGTGAAAGTAGATTAGCTTGCGCTCCATGGTTATCAGAAGCCAGTGGAGGAAAGGAGAAAACTGGCTTAAGAACCGGACACGAATATTTATTAATTTACTATAAGAACAGTAGTGAAAGTATCACCTCTGAAGAAAGGTCAACTGGTGAACTGAATAGTAAAGATAAGTTTGGTCCTTATAGAAAAGGACGCGAGTTAATGAAATGGGGGGGGACCTCTCTTCGAGAAGATAGACCGAATCAATTTTATCAGTTAACAACACCAAACGGTGATGAAGTCTACCCTTATCGAAATGATGGTAAGGAAGGTCATTGGAGATGGGGAAAAAATAACGAAGGGATTGTAACAGCATTAGAAGACCCTAATTTTTTCCACTGGGAGCAAAGACCTTTCGATGAAGGTGTAATGGTCGACGGTAAAACACATCGATGGGTGCCTTATGAAAAAATACGAGATGTTAAGAAGTCTACAGGTTGGTCTACTTGGTTAGATAAATATGGAACCAATGCTGATGGCACACGAGAGTTAAAAGAGCTCTTCGGTTCAAAGCCATTTGATACACCTAAACCAACATCATTAATTAAGTGGTTTATAAACTTGCATTCTGATGAAGAAGGATTGGTAGTTGATTTTTTTGCTGGCTCAGCAGCTACAGCTCATGCGGTAATGCAATCTAATGTTGAAGAACACGCTAATCGCAAGTTTATATTGGTTCAATTGCCAGAGTTATGTTCGGAAAAGTCGGAAGGGTACAAACTAGGATTTAAAGATATTTCGGAGATCAGTAAAGAGCGAATCCGAAAAGTAGCAGAGAAGATCTCTTCTACTTCAGATAAAGAGCTCGACAATGGTTTCAGAGTACTAAAAATTGATAGTTCAAACATGGCTGATGTTTATTACCAACCAGACACAATGACCCAAGCCGATCTTTTTGCACAGGTTGATAATGTCAAAGAAGATCGAACCGAAGAAGACTTACTATTCCAAGTTATGTTGGATTGGGGGGTAGATCTGGCCCTTCCTATTCGTCGTGAAACTGTGGATGGAAAAACAGTATTCTTTGTTGCGGATAACGCGCTTGTGGCTTGTTTTGATAAAGAGAGTGGCATCAATGAAGCTTTTGTTAAAGAGTTAGCAAAGTTTGAACCATTACGCCTGGTTTTCCGTGATGCCGGCTTTGCTTCAGATAGTACCAAGATCAATGTCGAACAAGTGCTAAAGCAGCTATCTCCAAACACTGACGTGAAATCAATCTAGAGGAACGACGATGAGTACTCAGCTTGATAAGCTCACCATAAAGGGCTTCAAATCGATTCGTGAACTTGAAGATTTCGAAATGAAGAATCTCAATGTGATCGTTGGTGCCAACGGGGCAGGTAAAAGTAATCTGATATCATTTTTTAAGATGCTACGCTCGTTGATCAATGACAACCTAAGTAATTATGTCTCAGACAATGGTGGTGCTAGCGATCTCCTGTTCAACGGTGAAAAAACCACACCAAAAATGAGCTTTAGTACTCGGTTTGGTGACCGTGGGTTTCGTTTTACATTAGCTCCTACACCTTCGGATAGCTGCTCTATTGAAAGCGAAGCGCGTTACTACTCCGGTGGACAATCTGGTTGGTGGGAGTTAGGTGATAGCCACGATGGCAAATCTAAGATGGTTGCTGAAGTGAAAGAAAAACGTTCTGACGCTCGCTTTTCAAAGCCAGTCTATGACGAAATAGCGTCTTGGATGATTTATCACTTTCACGATACCAGTGCAACGGCTCCAATGCGTAAGTACGAAATCGTTGAAGACGATGAAGTCTTGCGCACCGATGCGGCGAATATTGGTCCGTTTTTGAAAAAGCTGAAAACAGCCCACGAAACACAGTATAAAGAAATCGTTAATGCGATTAGCTTGGTTACGCCATTCTTTGATGATTTTCTATTAAAGCCTCGAGAGTTTGGCGTAAAGCAAAAAGTAAATATTAGCTGGCTGCAGAAAGGTTCTGACTACCCAATGCAGCCTTATCACTTATCTGATGGCTCTATTCGCTTTATCTGCTTGGCGACAGCACTTTTGCAACCAAACCCACCTTCGACAATCATCATTGATGAGCCTGAGTTAGGGTTACATCCAGCGGCAATTGATGTTCTAGCTGAGTTAATCCAACAAGCTTCACAGCGTACTCAAGTAATCGTTGCAACTCAGTCGCCAGCTTTGATCGATCAGTTTGCAATTGAAGATATTGTGGTGGTGAACCGTAAGGATGGTGCATCAACGTTTGAACGTCTAAATGCAGAAGATTTCTCACAATGGCTAGAAAGCTATTCTGTTGGTGAGCTTTGGACTAAGAATGTCATAGCAGGGGGACCTCGCTATGAGTAAGTTCATCTCGGTTATTGCAATCGTAGAAGGGAAGACAGAACAAGTATTTATCGAGAAGGTACTCGCTCCATACTTGGCATTGAAGAATATCTTTATTTCAGCAACGCAAATTACTAAGCCGGGACAAAAAGGCGGTGATGTTCGTTTTGTGCGAGCCCAGCAGGATATCGGTAACCATCTTAAGCAGCGTGGCGATACGTTTGTAACGACCTTTATTGATTATTATGGAACGAAGGAGTGGCCAGGGTTGGACACTCTTGCTCCGGCTCAAACTCCAGCGCAGATATCTGCACATCTGCATCACGCGACTAAGCAAGCGGTCAATGAGCTATTTGGTGGTCATCGCTCAGATGGGCGCTTTATTCCCTATGTTGCAATGCATGAATTTGAAGCATTACTGTTTTCAGACAGTGAAGTGCTCTCGGCAGAGATGAACATCGACTCGGAGGCGGTTGATGCGGTTCTTACCGAATGTGGGGAACCTGAATTTATCAATAATAGCCCCGAAACAGCACCATCTAAGAGATTAGATGGATGGGCTCCTTACGGAAAATTTGCCAAAACGACAACAGGTATTGCCATTGCACAGCGCATTGGTATCCAAAAAATGCGTGAGATGTGTCCGTTGTTTAACGGCTGGCTAGAGCAACTAGAAGCAAAGCTTGAGGAACAAAATGAAGCTTAAATTTAAACATCAAAAATATCAGGCTGCTTCTGTTCAAGCTATTGTGGATTGTTTCAAAGGTCAGTTACCCAATGATGCAGCTAGCCGCTATCGCATGGATCCTGGTGTAGAAAAGGCTGACCACACAGGTGCTCGTCAGCAAAAGCAGGATTTTGATGAAAATGCATTTAAAAATGCTGAAATTCAGCTCAATGAACAGCAGCTACTTGCAAATGTGCAACAGGTTCAACGTCATCAAAACATACCTCAGTCAACAGGTCTGCTTGATTTTAAAGACGTGAACGGTAAGTCTGTCAAGTACTTCTCCGGCGCAAATCTCAATCTAGATGTCGAGATGGAAACCGGTACCGGTAAGACCTACTGCTTTGTAAAATCGATATTTGAGCTTAACAAACAGTATGGCTGGACCAAGTTCATTATTGTTGTGCCGAGCATTGCAATTCGTGAAGGGGTTTATAAGTCGCTGGAGATCACAGCAGAGCACTTTCTAGAGGATTACGGTAAGCGAATTAGGCCTTTTATCTATAACTCGAAACAACTGCATGAGATTGAAAGCTTTTCATCTGATGGCGGCATTAACGTAATGGTCATCAACGTTCAAGCCTTTAATGCTCGCGGAAAAGATGCTCGTAGAATCTACGAGGAGTTAGACGATTTTCAAAGCCGTCGACCTATCGATGTCATCAAAGCCAACCGTCCGATCATGATTATGGACGAACCGCAAAAGATGGAAGGTAAGAAAACTCTAGAGTCCCTAGCCGAGTTTAACCCTCTGTTTATTCTCCGTTACTCTGCAACACACCGTGTCGAACGAAATAAAATCTTCCGTCTTGATGCTGTTGATGCGTATAACCAGAAGCTGGTGAAGAAGATTGGTGTAAGGGGTATTACCACGAAAGGCCTCTCAGGAACTAATGCCTACCTTTATCTGGAAAATATCGAAATTTCGCCAAAGAAACCTCCGGTCGCTCGTGTTGAGTTTGAAGTGAGGAATAACTCAGGTATTAAACGTGTTGTCCGCAAGTTGGGTAAGGGCGATAACCTTTACGATCTGTCTGATAATTTAGAGCAGTACAAAAATAACTTTGTTATTTCGGATATAAATGCCGTTACAGATACTGTCAGTTTCTTAAACGGTGTAGAGCTGACGGTTGGTGATGCGATAGGTGATGTGAGTGAAATTGCATTACGCCGAATGCAGATCCGTGAGGCGATAAAGCCCACTTAGACAAAGAAGTTCGGTTGTTTGATAAGGGTATTAAGGTGTTAAGCCTGTTCTTTATCGACGAGGTTGCTAAATATCGTGACTATTATCAGCCAGATGAAAAAGGTGAATACGCGCGAATTTTTGAAGAAGAGTACCAACTACTCGTAAACGACTACATCCCTCTCAATTCAAAAGGAGAGCATGCGGATACGGCATATGCTCGTTATTTGAAGCGAGACTCGGCATCGGGTATCCACCAGGGGTATTTTTCTATCGACAAGAAGAAACGGTTGGTTGATCCCAAAATTAACAGAAGTGGTGACAACAAAGGGTTGTCTGATGACGTAGATGCTTACGATCTGATTTTGAAAGATAAAGAGCGCTTACTTAGTCTATCTGAGCCAACAAGGTTTATTTTCTCCCACTCGGCTTTAAGAGAGGGCTGGGATAACCCTAATGTTTTCGTGATCTGTACTCTGAAGCACAGCGATAACACCATTTCACGACGTCAGGAAGTCGGTCGAGGTTTGCGCTTGGCAGTAGATCAAGACGGAGAGCGTGTCGATCATCCATCCATAGTTCATGATATCAACCACTTAACCGTAGTCGCTAGTGAGAGCTATAAAGACTTCGTGAGTGGATTACAGCAAGATATAAGTAGTTCGTTATCATCAAGACCAAGACAGGCAGATGAAAAGTATTTCACTGGTAAGATGTTAGGTACACTAGAAGGTGATATTGAAGTGACACCAGAGATGGCAAAACAGATATACCGCTATCTGCTTAAGAATGACTATTCAGATGACAACGATAGAATATCCGACACCTACCATGATGCTAAACGCGAGGAGCAACTAGCTGCGCTTCCAGAGAGCCTTCAGCCTTATGCCGAGCAGATATTCCATCTAATTGATTCGGTATACTCTGATGCTCAGCTTCCTGATATCGCAGATGATCGGAAAGCGAAAAGAAATGAGCTTAACAAGAATTTTGATAAGAAAGAGTTTCAGGAACTGTGGGGACGTATCAACCACAAAGCCATTTACAATGTTGAGTTCGATAGTGACGAACTAGTATCAAAATCTATCCCAGTTCTTGATAGTAAACTGCGAGTTGAAAAGCTTCATTTCGATATTGTCCGAGGTGAACAGATGGCGAATTTTGATGCTGAGCAAATGAAGGCTGGTCAAAGTTTCAAAGTAGAAGAAACAGAAAGTGCTGAGTACCATGCGTCGGTTAAATCTAATGTCAGATATGATTTGCTTGGTAAGGTAGCTGAGTTAACTAAACTAAAACGTAGTACGGTAGCTGATATTTTGCGTGGAATCGGAAGCCATGTTTTTGAGCAGTTTAGAAACAACCCGGAAGACTTTATCGTAAAGGCTGCGCAACTGATCAATGAGCAAAAAGCGACTATGGTCATTGAACATCTGGCATACGATACGTTGGAAGAGAAGTTTGAAGCAAATATTTTCGATGCAAACGGCTCAGAAGATTTTTCTAACGCTGGGGAGAAGCTGAAACGCCATATCTACGACTACGTAATTACAGACTCAAAAGTTGAGCGTAAGTTCGTTGAAGAGTTGGATACCCGAACTGAGGTTAGTGTATATGCAAAACTACCAAGAGGCTTCTTTATCCCAACACCTTTGGGTAGCTATAATCCAGACTGGGCCATTACTTTTCAGGAAGGCGCGGTCAAACATGTTTACTTCATTGCTGAAACGAAAGGCTCAATGCAGTCCCTCCAGTTAAAAGGTGCTGAGCTTGCGAAGATCGAGTGTGCAAGAAAGTTCTTTGAAACGGTGAACGAAAAGTTCAGTGAAAACAAAGTTAAGTATGATGTTGTAGATAGCTATGAAAGTTTGAAAACACTAATCCATTAAGGTGAAGGCTCAAAGTTATGCTTTGAGCCTTTTATGGTCAAAGGGAATATAAACATTGACAGAAGTTTCCTCTCAGATAGTTAATAGTAGCGCCATTCCTGCTTGGAGTGGGTTTGTATATCAGGGTAAAGTTGCCTTGTATCACGCGATACGTCTTCTTACGCAAGGGGATTCCGAAGCTCATTACCTGAATGTCGAGCTCCTAGATGATTTTGTGATCCACGATTGTAACGGTAACGTTCTATCTCTTCACCAGGTCAAAGCTATGAAGAGTGATAAGCGCTACTCTTATAGCCCTGCCTTGCAAAAGGCATCAAAAGTATCAGAGAGATGCAATGAGAGCACTGTTAGATGGTTTCACGTTTCAGTGAGGCTTGATGATTTTTCTGATAGGGCTGCTAATGTCGCTAATGGCGAGCATCTTGTTCAGTTTTATCAGTACCATGATGATCGTTGTTATGTTGAAACGAACTCTATCGATACTAAACTCAATGAAATTGTTGAACAGTACCTTGGAGCATACGGACTGCCATCCACAGAATTACTAATTGCGCATAAATTGGCTAAGTTGCATGTATTGTTAGCTGGGCGAGTGAATTTAGCTCACTATCGAAACCAACATGAGTCGATGAACAAGTTTGAAGCGGCAGAATCTATTCCAATTTATTTTTCGGAGATAGAGGATTGTTTACATGCTGAAGTAATTCACAATGATGATCATGCAGCGATTCTATTTGAGTTTAGAAGAACTCTTTTGGATAGAACCGACCAAATATTAGATAGCCTTCAGGAAGGTGAGTCTATTGATTTGAATGGTATTTGTAAGTGTAGATTTGTAGTAGCGAATATGGATATTCCTGCCTTAACTCGCCTCTACTATTCAAAGAAGCCAAATCAAAAGGGAATCACTTTAGCTGGTTTTAGTAATGATACTGTAGATCATTATTTAAGAATAATTCTCAACATCATAGGGATTAAAATGTCTGAAGACTTACCACACTACTTCAAAAGCGGACTTGGTTCGTACCTTCCTACTGCGATGAAGTTTGATTTTTTAAATAAGAAATTAGACGTAAAGCAAATTCAAGAAAATGTTGATGGTCTGCGTGGAAACCTAGCTGTACAAGATGTGCTCTATGATTACGATAATCTAGTTGTACATATGGATAGTGCTCCATTTCCACTTAGTAGTGAATCTAGTTCTACTGGTAAATTTACAGAGATTTCTGAAAACGATAAAAACCGAATTACAAAAATAAACAATGTGAGGTTTGTGTCAGTGCGTGACGCAAGTGATGAAATAAATGATTAATCAGATAATTACAACTTTATCAAGCAACTCTCCTTGTAAGTTTGAGTTAGTTGAACAAGAGGCAGAACAGTTTTCTTTTTATCGAGCAACATCACCGGATTACCAACGGTTTTTGGTTGTAGTACAAGTTGCGAAATTAATGAAACCGAGTGAACTTAACCAATGGGTGTTGGCAAATACTCCGGATGAGCTAAGGGAATTACCAGCTTTTGCTAAAAACACAGATGTTCTGGTTCTTTTTAAGTTAGATCGTTTAACGGATATCGTTGGTTATGAAAGCGAACTCTTTTCTCTGGAAGAGGATGGCTATAGCTTTAAAAAACATGTGTTGTATTACTCACAAGGAGAATTGGCCCTTTTGAATGATATGGATGTGAATAGCATTGCAAATTTAATAAAAGATCAAAGTAAATTTAGTCTATATAAAAAGTCACCTTTGGCCGAGTCTGAATACGGTATAGCTAGTCGTATTTTTATTAAGTTGCCTTTTTTATCTGTTCCTGTAGACGAGTCTGAGCTAGATGATCCTTGTCAGTTGGCAGACGACTACTTGAAGAAATTAGGTTTACTGTCGATTAGTAATGAATTTGAAACGCTAATCACAAGCAACGGTAATAATTACAAAGCAATAGTTGAGGGGTACATTCGTGGCAAGATGGCGAATTCACAAGCTGAAGATTAATGGCTTCAAGGTTTTTACAAAGTTCTCAGAAAACTATTCGTCTGATCTAGTTGTTTATGATGGACCGAATGGCTTTGGTAAAACCTCTTTATTTGACGCCAAACAACTGCTTTTTTGTAGTGAACTCCCGAGAATCTCAGCGAGGCATCGTGCTCTCAAAGGTGGGAACAAAAAGTACCGCCGTAGTATATTCCAAAACCATAACAGCCAAGATGGAATATCTATTATTGCAGAGCTTAAAAAGGGTAGTGAAACACTTTATGTGATGAGGTGGGCTAAGCAAGAAGATTTAGATTCAAGTGGGAACAAACCTAATAGCTTTAATGAATTCAAGCTTTATGAGCTATCTGGTTTCGATGGTACTGCAAGCCCTCAGTTAATAGACGATGAGGAAAAGTTTTGGTCGGAGAAACTTGGCGATAAGTTTCTAGAAAACTTTCCAGTGCTTAACTACTTACAACAAGATAGTAAATCAATTGTTATTCCTGATGGTTGTAATAGCGATAAAAGAACGGATCAAATAAGCCACCTACTCAACCTTGATGAGCTAGATACAAAAATTGATAATATTGGCAAGTTAAAATCGGAGTCCAAAGCGCAGTTTAAATATGCTGGAGATGAATATGCGAAGCAAAAACTTCGACTAGAAGAGCTACAGCAAACTTTAACGGTCAGTGACGTGGCTCCGGTAGCTTACACTAAATTAACTGAGTCGAAGGTTACTCCTCAATGGGACCTTGAGGTTCCATTTTCTGTTGATAGCTTAAAAAGCTTGGAACAGCTACAGGAACAACTTGATTTGTTAAGTAATGTCTATGCTGGCCGGCAAGAGATTGCTAAGAGGGTAAGGAATCAACTTAAAATTGATTTCACTAAACGAGCTGAGTTTGGTTTGGCCGTTAGGCTCTTTCATCATTTCGATAAGCTACCTAGCTTAAATAAAGAGAAAGCGGAGCTAGATAAATTAGACAAAATTTGTCGTGCGTTGGAGGTTGAAGTATCAAAGCTTACTTCATCACATGGTTCACTTATTTCAGCTTGCCTTGACGAGCAAGAATCAGCCAAGCTTATACAATTGCTTGAAGAAAAAAATAAGCTTCACTTAGGCCACAGTGATGTGAGCAAAAAACAAGCAGAAGTAATGCAGCTGAGATTAAAATTGACTCAAAAAGTTGATATTAGTGAGCATGAATGTCCACTTTGTGGGGTTGATTATAAAGAGAATGAGATACTACTTTCGGCAATTGACGCAAAGACAACTTTGTTAGAGCAAAAACTAAATAAGATCGGTTTACAAATCAATCAATGCTACGAATCGTTAGAGGCGATTTTAAAACCATTAAAAGCTCAGTATGTCCCATTGTTAGAATCAAATAGACGTGAGTTTAATGCAACACTGTATTTGGAGTTGACTAGATCTGAGCACCAAATACAGAGATTAGTCTCGATTGGACAAAAGTTGGCACAGCAAGGGATTGAGTTACCAAGGGCATATGCCACAGAACCAGAGGACCAATCGAAACAAGTTTCAGCAGTGAATACCGCTATTCTTCAATCTCTAGAGCCAGAAGATGAGATGTTATCAACGAATGAGTTTGGCTTCTTTAAAGCTCATTTTTCTGATCTAAGTAAACTTGAACAGTTGACAGAAGCGCAGATTGAACAGAAGAAAAACTACATTGAGCAACAGTATAAATTGACCATAAATGCGTCGATTATTGCACTGCAAAAGGATGTAGAGTTTTACCGTAAAAAATCTCAGCATTTAGAAGAGTTATGTTCACAGCTAGAAGGCATAGAAACCCAGCTTAAACGCGCGCGTACAAACTATACTAATCAAACACTTGGTCAGATGGAGTCACTTTTCCATATCTATAGTGGGCGATTGCTACAAAACTATCAAAGCGGGTTAGGTGTCTTTATTGATACACCTAATGGTAAACAACGAAAAACAGCTGCAATGAACTTTACCACAGTGCGTGATTCTGAGCATGATGCAGCGCTGTCGATGAGTAGTGGGCAGATTAGTGCTCTTTCGCTATCTCTATTTCTTGCGCTTAACAAAAAATACGCCAAAACTGCGTTTGTGTTTATTGATGATCCAACGCAGTGTATGGATGAGATCAACATAGCATCATTGAGTGATTTGCTCCGAGTTGAGCTAAGAGATAGACAAGTAGTGATGTCTACCCATGAGCAGGATATCTCAGATTACTTGTGCTACCGTTACGGGAAAGCTGGTCTTTCTAGAAAACAGGTAAACCTACTTGAGAAAAACAAAGTGGTTTATGAAGCATAAATTCGATTAGAAATTTAATTTAACTTTATAAATTGACGATTAGTTAGTTGTAGTTACCACCGATATCCCAGTTTGGGGAAATGCCTGGGTACAGTACAAGTGCTTACGTGTACTAAGTCAGACCTGATCTGACATTTACCCAGACCCTGTAAATAATTCTGTGTAACTGTCAGGGTTACATATATTCAGTGAGTCGGTCTTCGAACATAATCATAAAGCGGTTTAGATCTTGTCGCCAGTTTCTAATCGGCATCGTCCACTTCTTGGAAGCATCTCGGATAGCCAAGTAGATCACCTTTCTAGCTGATTCATCCGTTGGGAAGAGCTTGCGCTTCTTAATCGCTTATTCTAATAACGCTGTTGAGGGATTCAATGGCGTTGGTCGTGTAAATGGCTCGGCGAATATCCTCTGGGTAGTTAAACAGGGTGTTAAGGTTGTCCCAATGCGCCGTCCAAGAGCGACTGATTTGAGGATACTTACTATCCCATCGGTCAGAGAACTGTTCTAAAGCCAGCAGCGCCTCATCTTCTGTGGTTGATTGGTAGATTTTCTTCAGGTCAGTCGTCACCGCTTTATAGTCTTTCCAAGGGACGTATTTGACCGAGTTTCGCACCATGTGGACGATACAGAGCTGTATTTGCGTCTCTGGGAACGCAGTGTTGATGGCGTCAGGAAAGCCTTTTAGTCCGTCAACGCAAGCGATAAGGATGTCTTTTACCCCACGGTTTTGAAGCTCTGTCAGCACCTTAAGCCAGAACTTGGCGCCTTCCGTTTCAGAGAGCCACATGCCGAGCAGTTCTTTTTGGCCTTCCATGTTGACGCCTAACGCAAGATAGACCGCTTTGTTGATGACTTGCTTGTCTTGACGCACCTTAACCACGATGCAATCGAGATAGACGATAGGGTAAATTTCGTCGAGAGGTCGCGACTGCCATTCAATCACTTGCTCGAGTACCGAGTCGGTCACCTTTGATACCAGCGTTGGCGAGACATCAGCATCATACATTTCCTTGAACGATGCGACGATTTCACGTGTGGTCATGCCTTTCGCGTACAAGCTCAATATCTTGTCGTCCATGGATTGGAATCGAGTTTGGTGCTTGCGGACGAGTTGAGGCTCAAAACTGGCTTCACGATCGCGAGGGACGTCGATATCGACCTCTCCATCATCGGTGATGATTGACTTACCCGAGTAGCCATTGCGGGAGTTGGAGGTGGTTCTAGATTGGTGTTTTTAATATTCAAGGTGCTCATCGAGTTCAGCGTTTAACGCCGTTTCAACGGTCACCTTGGTTAACATTTTTCGGAAGTCATCAAGATCAGATTCAGTCTTAATTGACTTTGCTGCTTCACGAGCAAAAGCTTCGAGTGCTTTCTTATCCATATTGTCCATCCTTAGCCTTTAAGGCTTAAGTCTAGACAGTTACACAGAATTCAGGACACTCTCAGTTACAAAATGACACGTGTGACGGTGAGCATATTGTTGGGCGTCCACTTGCCATAATACACAATGCAACGACTTTACAGTCTACTGGCTTTTGCGATATCTAGTTCATATTTGTCCTTATATAATCTAGCGACTTCCAATGCTGGCTCTACTGGACCATGATAAGCGACGGTAAATTGAGAATCTTTAAATTGAATGAGCATTAGTTCATCGACTAAATCAACGGTTTTTGAATTTATCGTTACGAACCCAGAGGTTTGAGCTGTTGTTTTTACGCTAATTTTCTGACCATTTTCGGCAATGACATCGAACCCGTGTTGATTAGGTACTGAAGATAATTGACCGTTAGTCAGCAGGGCACACTTGAACTCACCAATGCGACCAATCAAATGCCTAAGTTCAGTAGGTTTACAGCCGAGAAGGTTCAGTTCTACCTCCAATAGCTCAAGGTAATCTTGATATAGCTTTTCAATGTGTTGTTGGTTTAATTTCCAAACGTCACGAATGCTGTTGTGTTCGGGAAGAGCAGAGTAAATAGGTGATTCTACTGGAAGGTAGTTGCCGTTTTTCCATTGACCAACGATGATATCTTCACTAGAGCCTTTAGGTCGTTGGTATACCCATCCTTGATAGTTATAAGACTTTCCCACGTACTTGAACTCACCAAAGCCTAAATAAATCAAAATATTTTTATCATTGCTAATTCCATTATTAATACGGTTATAGCAATAGTCTGTTGGAATTACTGAGCTAGGGTTTAGAGCATATTCTTCAGAGCAAAGCTGTTTAATTTCCTGTGTGGTGAAGACTGTTTTGTGTTGTTTGTTGAGTATTAGATCAACTTTATCGAAAATCGTCATTTCTTAATTTCCATACGTTGTTAGCTGTTTTAGTTTTGTACAAACTGAGTAAATCAAATCTGCTAGTTCAGTGACAGTAGCACAATCGTAGTAACTACCAAACTCATCATCCATTGCTTCAAATGTCGCATCGGTTGCATTGTCCACTTCCTTAATGCCAACAAGGTTGGAAAAGTCGAGCATAAACATCGTCGCAATCATGATACCTTTATCTTCCATACCACCGACGGCATTACCATCTTCGTCTTGACCGCAAAATATCCGACCGTAGGTGACGTCCTTAAAAGACACACCGAGTTCCCGTGCCCATACCATACGCTCGATATCATCGGCCAAATCACTGCCAGGTTTGATCTTCACTTGAGGAAGTTCGAAATAATAGGCGAATAGCTCAATTAAAAACGTCGTGATTTGTTCATGACTGGTGGCTGAAGATAGGTGAATCCTCGGGCATTTTTCTAGTAGCTGTCTCTCTTGCTCTTCTGATAAGTCATCATCCAGTGTTTGAGGTAATACAGGTGATGTAGGTACAATCTTGATGTACATCGGCTTTGCTTCTTTATTCATATTGTCCAACTTTTTTAAGATGTTGAGCTCTTCCTGTGTTACCTGTTGTTCTGGGTAAATCATACTGTTCCTTTTTTTAAATCGAGTTCTGGTTGCTTTGATTTCACTTCATCAAAGCAGCAATTTGCTGTTCAATATCAGCTTTCAGTTGTAGTAAATTGGTGAGTTGGCGGTATTTATCGTCAAGCTCACTTGCACTCTGCGAGTCAAGCTGCGGGATCTGGAGTTTGCTGAGCTGTCGAGGACTAAGGCGAATCTGGGCCAGTTCGTTGACAGAGAAGTCACGAAATGTGTACTCAAGCAGCCTTTGCCCTGCGCGTAAGGTCAGGAAAAGAAACAGTCGTTTGCCGTCCCAATGTTCATTGTCTTTGGCACGTAACACGGCAAACAGCTCGGAGCAGAAATACGTGCGTTGATCTTCAATAGAATAGTAGGCGACCTTGACGGTTTTTCGGTCTGCACTTTTATATAACAATACATCGCCTGGATTAATTGGGCTATAACGTTGAACTTGTTGTGGTTTACGGTGTGTTAGTTGAATTCGCTTCGGCGCAACTAGACCAAATTTACTGATGGATTGAGGAGAAATAAGTTGAATCTCAACCTCTTCTGACAAGTTTGGCGGTAGCTCTTCAGCTTGGCTTTGTAGAGTTGGTCTTACCACATCAAAAATGCTATCAATGTTGCGCCATTCTGAACTCGTCATGGAGTACTTAGATTCAATCTCTTGCTTTAGAATGTTTAGGTTATGTTCAAAACCTAATTCATGCATTTTACTACGAAAATAGCGTTGGACGAGAGGGTGCCAGGGTGCACAAAGTGTTTCAATAGAATCACTGTCGGTGGCGATTTCTATGTTTGTTGGCGACTTATCGTCATTTTCAATCAAGGCAACACACTTACTAAAGTCATTCCAAACATTCAACAGTTGGTCAGTTTCTTCACTATTCAGGAAAGTGGCTATTTCGCTGCGTGACTCCTTAATTTGAAACGTCATTTTGTGTTTAAAGCGCCTGGTATTCACTCTAAATTTAACGTGTGTTTGGTTTCTAACTGCAATCTTGCCCAAAATGTCAGACTGATAAATAGGGTAATCTATAGTGAAGTGATCCCAGCTTTCCAGCGCCAGTTTCAGCCTATTCAGATTGGCAGGTGTAATGAAGATCTGCTGATATTGCTCGACGAAAAATAGCCCACCAAGTTCGGTTAGTTGGTTGAAATTATTGATATTAGTTGAAAATTCACGTTGCGTTAAAATTCCAAGATCAAAAAAATAGGGAAGAGTGGTATCGAGCTTTTCAAGTGTTTGCTCAAGTGTAAAGCATCCTTGCTCTTTTTGCTGTGCGATAAAGTGGTCGCGTTGGTCAAACCATTCTTTGCTTAGACTCATTCCTTATACTCCGTGGAAGTTATATTTGCGTCGTTTATATTGGTTAAAAATTGCCTGTGCAATTTTTCCAGCACCTTGCTTTGAAGGCTCGATAGGCGATATCGGAGCGTAATCATCTGGCTCATTACAAAGGATGCGTAAATCGAGTACGGGCACCCGGTGCTCAGCCGCTTCTTTTAAAATCACCTCGTTGAATAGCCCTAAAGCGATGGTTTCTGCTTTAGATAATGTGGGTACCGCATCGTAAATAGTACAAACCGTGAGTTTAGGAAACTTTCTAAGCGCAAGGGCCAAAACGTGTCGGTACTCTTGACGGAAGCACTCCCGAACCTGATAAAGTGAACCCAATGCATCGCCGATTTTAGTGGACTCAATATTGAGTAGACCTGCAGCGGCATAGCCGAGCAAATCATTGCCACCACATGAGAGATACGCACATTGCATATTGAAATGTGTCTTTGAACGAGCCCGTGCTATTTGGTCGGGAAGGTTGGTCATAACGTGCCCATCAACAGCAAGTAATTCTACGTGTGTCGTGGGGTTAGCATTAGAAGCGGTTGTCATTGCCTCAGTTTGGATTAAACCTGTCAATTGCTCGGCAACCGACTCTCCCGTATTTACATAGGGCGCATTGTCAAAAATCGAATCCCCCAATAAGACGATTTGATCGGGTAAGTACTGACCTGTTGGTTCACTAGTTTCTATGTTCATGATTCGTACCTGTTATCGAGCTGTGTACTTACCGTACTTATTTTAACTCTGGTGCGTAAGTGTCGAGTTTTGGTACATGCTTCATTTTGATTGAGTCTTACTAGCGTTTGATAAGCCCTCGCTCACCAAGCAAACTGACCAGCTGTTCTTGGTTTTTAATACAAACTTGCTGGTAGACAGGCTCGGTTTGCTCGTGATTAAGGCTTAGCCCCAAACCATCGATAAGGTAGTTTATATGTGATAACCGACTTGGTATAACAAGTTCCCCGTCGCTCATGCCGTAGTCTCTTTCAATGAGTGATGCTTGATGGCGATTAAGGCGAGGGTCTGCTTGCAGTACAAGGGAGATAGGAGTGTTCCAGTCAGTGTCTTCCTCAATGGGGTTGGGGGAGGCGTCGAGTACTTCGGGTTCGCCAATAAATCGACTTAACACGAAATCGCGATAAGCTCTGTTTTTTTCACAATATGCTCGAACATGCCAGCGCAAAGGGGTTTCTACCAATGAGTGTGGTGCAATAATCCGAGCTTCGGGATCTGGTGAACTCATCGATAAATATTCAATTTCTAAACGTCGACCTTTGCCAATCGCACTTGCCAGTGCTCGCATTACGACGGGGTCAATGGCCCTAGTAGGAGGCATGACAGACGTGACTTCACTAAACCCAAGTGCAGACTGATTGTCTTTAGTTACAAGTCGTTCGTTAAGGGCTAGCAGGTTTAGGTATTCGTCGATACTCCCCCGAGTAAAGATGGGATCAAAGGTTTTTGATGCTGAATAACCGGCGATCTGCATGTCGTATTCTAGGTTATCGGGCGCATGCTCTCTCAAATAGGTGTTGATTTCTCTGGAGGCTTGTTGCCGTCCAATATCGAAACAATTGCACAAGTGTTTAGTGGTGACTCGACCTTCCCAGTAGGCGATGATTTCGATGACTTGGTAACGTAATCGTGTTTTTTTATTGATCTTTCTATTCGGAATTTGTTTCTGCTCAATCATTAAAATGCTCAAATTGAAAAGGTTAGCTGGTTAGTTGATGACTGGGTAAATAGAATCTCCCCAGAGCTCATCAGGATGACCCATCATCACTTCAATCACAAGTGGGATGACTTTTGCCATAATGGCAGTGCAGTCAGCGACCTGCTGACGGTTTACTTTTCCGTTCCAGGTGGCGCCACCGTGCAGAAGCTGGTTTCTTAACGTGTATAAGCGACTAAAAACAATCGACAGCACAACGTCGGTTTGCTCACTTGAGAGCGCTTGATGGCTGGCATGAATGGATTTTGCGCGCAGCTGCTTCCATTCATCTTGAGTTATGGCGTCGTTTTGGGCATCCCAATAGGACTCAAAGATAAACTCGTTATTGAGAACGACACGTATGGTGTTGGCATACTCTTGCCACACAAATTCTGCCAGTTGGTTCCCATCATCGAGTGAGATGAGTTTTGACAGGAATTGCTGAAACTTACCGCGTTCTGACATCAATATTGGACGGTCGATGTGCTGAGCGTAAGCGGCGTTGAAGGCGATCCAGTAAAAGATAAACTGGCTGTCCAAATCATCAGATTGTTCGGCTTTATTGAGCCAACTCAGTGCTCGATGTACACGTATCGCCAAAGATCTTGGGTGTTGGTCTCTCACTTCTCTATGTTTCGTTTTTAGCCTTTCGTAGTGCATGCCAGTCCCTTGATAATGCGTATAGAGTTAATATCCCAGAATGCAACAAAATGAGTAAGTGGTGTTAAGAGGTGGATCAATAAACACGAATTTGGTGTCGTAATACTGAGCATGTACCAAAAATCGACACTTACGCTGCGGCTTGGGTTTGATTAGGATACTAAAGAACCGGCAACTAGAGGGGTCTCATTTGAACAACACGCCAAATAACGAAGATAACAAACGTTTGATGTTGGATAAAGCGCAGGGCGCAATTGTTGGGCTGGCGCTGGGAGATGCGTTAGGCACTAGTTTGGAGTTTTGCCCCAAAGACAGTTATACGCCATTGCAAGATATCGTTTGCGGCGGCCCATTTCACTTGAAACCTGGTCAATGGACGGACGACACCTCAATGATGTTGTGTTTAGCAGATAGCATGTTGGCATTAGGTAAACACGAAGCACGAGATCAGATTAACCGTTATATTGCATGGTGGCAAGAAGGGCACAATTCGGTAACAGGTCGTTGTTTTGATATAGGTAATACAGTTTCGGCAGCACTAGAACTTTATAAAGCAATCAATGAGGTAAATGCAGGTTCTAGCGATGAGCAAAGTGCTGGAAACGGCAGTTTAATGCGACTAGCTCCGATTCCCATTTTCTATTCTTCGTTTCGGTATGCATCGCAAGAGGACGTGGTGAAAGCTGCTAGGTTGAGCTCAATCACGACCCATGCTGAGCAAAGAGCAGTGGAAGTATGTGAAATCATGGCTTGGCTAATGTATCAAGTACTGAATGATGTTGATTCGGTCTTGAGTAAAGCAACGCTGTTTGAAAAGTTGTCCAACTACTGGGGTAAAACTGGTATCCATGATGATTTGGCTACTGTAGTTCAAGGGTCGTTCTTGACCAAATCGAGAAAGCACATACGAGGAACAGGCTTTGTTGTTCAGTCCCTAGAAGCCGCGTTATGGTCTTTTGCTCATAGTGATAATTTTAAAGATGGGGCCTTGCTGGCTGCAAACTTGGGTGAGGATGCCGATACAACCGCAGCGATTTATGGACAACTTGCTGGCGCGTTTTATGGATACAGTCAATTGCCAAGGTCGTGGCTCGACAAGCTCGCGTGGCAAGATTATATCAAAGAGCAAGCTAAGCTGCTTATGATGATTCCTACGCTTGAGCGTCTTAGCTTGATGTTAAGCCAAATAGCGAGTATGCCTGAAAGCTCATGGAGTGAGGCAACCTATCTGTTGTTGTATGACCATGGCTGTATCTTGGCTGATTACCATTGGATGGATTTTCCCAATCGAGCGTTGATCGCTACCGATCTCAGGGTTCCTGCTGACGATGGAAGCCATCCAAAACGTCAGTTTTTCGAGCGTATGAGTTATGTAGAGGGCTTTCAGGTGATCACAGCCATCATTAGAGGTGACAGACTTAATGAGGGCTTATGGCAAAAATTTGTAGAAGATGGTTCACTACACGTCTGGCTAGGGCGAATGGCACAATTCGCAAATAATAATGATAATTTTTGAGGTTAAAATGGAACAACAGGCTCAAAGTTTGTATGCCAATATCACGTTAAACGATGTTCAGTTGGCGACTGTATACTATCCGATCTTAGTGGAACTTGCTCGTCATAAGTATTGTCTGACTTATGGTGAGCTGGTTAAGCGAGCCAAAGAGTCACATCCTGATATTGAATACGTCCAACGTGCGATACCCGTATCGGCTGGTCGTAAGCTTGACGTTGTCCGATTGTTTACCTCTGAACGAGGCTTACCTGATGTGACATCTCTTATTATCAATAAGACTGCGGGCGAATGCGGTAATGGCGTTACTGAGTACTTCGACCCCGTGAAATTAAGAGATGAAGTGTTTGCGTATGATTGGTCTTCGGTCTCTGACGATTTTGATATGTACATTGAAACGGCGGAACAGAAGGCTACCCCTCCCGTTAGGCTTTCACGTGCTGATGCAATGGCTATGACGCTGGACTTTTTTAAAGCCAACAGAGCAAGTCTTCCGAAAGCCATTTCCCAACATAGAGACGATATCATCAATCTTATCCTTGAGGGCTATAAAACTGAAGAAGCCTTTAAGTTGGTTGGCGATAGCCTATAAATTGTTTTTTATTGGCGAGGTGAGATGAATCAATCCGATAGTTTTGGGGAAAATACGATGACGAACGAAAATTTAACAGCGTGTCTTGCGAGCCAGTTTTGTGATGGGCTGTGGGATAGCTACACCAAAAAGTATCCGGTGTTCGTTAATCGTATCAGTCCCATATTTGTGCATTTAGCGGTTTATCAGCACCTCGTTAGCCACAGTTCTATCATTGGCAGTAAAGGGCGACAGCGTCAGCAAGAGTTAGTCGAATCGTTTGAGCAGTGGTATGAGGGAATAGAGCATGCTCGCGCCATTAATTGGATTGACCTAAATCTCACTGTACTAGATACGATTCAGGCTGTAACAGGTGATTATAGCTATGGTTTTAATTCGTCGGGAGCTTTTATTCGCGATCATAGTAGACATTACGCATTGGAGAGCAATCTTAACCATCAGCTTTTTCAAATGCTGCCGATATCTAAATCAGTCGTTGCAGAAAGCAATATCAACGTTGAGATAGTAAGGCAAATAAAAAGTCGACTGACTGGTTTTTGGGATTCATCGGTAAATGCTTCTACTCCAGGTGAACAGGAGTTGTTTGAATTATTGGTTCAAGACATCTCTCGCCTGCTAATAGGCACCTCTTACGAGTCGCGTAAGGCTCATGATTTAGATGTTTACCTTTACCTATTTCAAAATGCCGCTTTAGGAAATAATAAATCAAAACAGGAGTGCGCTCAGCTCGCATCATTAATTCAGGTAGTGGTTAAGGATATCCAGAGTCAGGGAAGTGAACCTAGTCCCATCGAGTCGATTTGGCAAATGGGCTTGGGCTATCCAGAGCAATTGGTTAAAGACTACAACCAACTGGTTGCAATGTTGGATAGCCAAGTGTTCACCGTGTGTAGAGAGGATATCGCTGATGGCTTTGAGCTGAGTGTTTGGCGCTATCCGCATAAGGAGCAAACACAGCAAAAGATTGTTCTACGAGGCGATGGATGCTTTGAGCTAATGGGAGTAAAGCCCCTCAGTTTTAATGAAGCTGGAGGGGTAGTAAGGCATTTGATGAGTGTGATAACAAGAGATGACTAATTTGATTACTTCGAAAGCAATTGGCTTACTCGTCAGGCTACTATGGTTTTTTGCATCACCATTGTTGATTCGCTATATCAGTAAAGGTAAAAGGAGGCATGTCCCGTCGCTAAAACTTGGCTAGACGTTGTCCCCTTCTTGACTATGTATTTTAGCAAGGGATTGCCCTCACTCGCGCTGTTTAATCGCCGCTATTTGCTTTCGTTATAAACTCACTCCACCAGCGCATGATTTCTTTCCGTTGCTCGAAGAAGTCAGAGCGGTTGTAGCTCGCTCTTGTCACATTCTTATCCATATGTGATAAACAAGCTTCTATATGAAGTGTATCAAAGCCCTGTTCGTGCAGAGCGGTCGATGCAATAGCTCTTAAACCATGAGCAACGAGTTCATCTTTAAATCCTAAACTACGTTTTAAAGCAGCATTAGCTGTATAGACGCTTACATGGCTATCAGGATTCCGTCCACTGGGGAACACGAACTCTTTGCCGCCGCTTTGGGCTTTGATCTTTTCAAGGATATTGATTGCTTGTTTGGTCAGAGGAACTCTGTGCTCTCTTCTTCGCTTCATTTCTTCGGCAGGTATAGTCCAGCATTGATTATTGAAATCAATGTCTTTCCAGCGTGTTCTAGCAGCTTCTTTTGGGCGGGAAATCGTGTGTAGTTGCCACAGCAAAAGTAGTTTAGTCTTGTCTTGAATGTTTTCGTTGTGCGACAAACGAGTCATAAACTCACCTAGCAACTCAGGGCGTATGGTAGGCATGTTTTCTACTTTATGTTTCTCAAATGAATTGATCATCTTGGTTAATGGGTTAGCGTTAATCACATCACTTGCTACCGCATACTCCATAATTTGATTTAAGCTCTGACAAATTCTTTTGATGGTGGATAGTTTTCCGTCTTTTTCGAGAGGGCGTAGCATTTCAATTGCATCACGCCGAGTAATGTTACTTACTGGAAGCCCACCTAAGCTATCAAATACGTACTTTTCTAGTGTTCTCCAGATTCGCTCTGCATGAAATGAGCTGACAGACTTACGCTTCCTATCAAACCACATAGTTGAAACTTCAAGAAAGCTATCATTGTGCTTACGTAATTCTTCGATTCGTTTATGTTCTTTGAATCGTTTTGGATCGATACCTTCAGCGATTTGTTTCCGATATTCGGCGGCTTCGAGTTTTGCAGCTGCAAGTCGCAGTGAAGGGTAGGTGCCCATTGGAATTTTTGTTATTTTTCGCGTTACAGGGTGACGGTATTTGAATTGCCAAGCCTTAGTGCCTGTCCCCTTATCAGAGCGCTTAGGTCGAATACGAAGCTGTAAACCCTCTTCAACAGTATATGTATATTCCTTGTCTTTGATGACGAGAGCTTTGATTGTGGTATCAGTGATTCGTTTTGCCATAGCGAATGATCTTTGAAGTGATTATTTGAAGACCATTGTATAGTAAATTGATTTGGTGGGGTACCAGGTGGGGTACCAAAATGATGATTTGTAGTGATATCTGGTGGGACGTTCTGGAATTGAGGTTCTGGTTAAATTATTGATATTAAATGATAAATTAGATGTTCTGGTAAGTTGTGAGATTTTAATGCGGGTGTCCAGGAAACCACTGGATTGAGTTATTAACCATTTGAATTTAATACCTTAATTTTTCTAATGCTCCAGCGGTTGTAAAAGTAGCAATGTGAGTCTTGAGTAATACAATACTAGAATGCATTTTCTAAAACTGTGTTTACTTCAAGCTGCTCGAAACCGCGGAGTTGAGCTTTCTTTCATGTTAATACGTCAGTTTATCATGGAATGATGATGAATCATTCAAGATGAAAGTAAAAAGCTATGGCGTGCAAACCTAAAAGCACACATCCTTTATGTATACCGACTCGCAGTGAATATCCGTCTGGGTGAGAGACCGAACGCAAACGCTGTGTAGTCAAAGGTGGATTGTGTTGTCAGATTGTTCTGACGAATTTTTGTTTTTTGCTTTTATATCAAATCTTTATTTTTATTTCGCTATTGAGCGAAGTTTGACTTTTATCTGACAAAAACTAGTCTGAGCTTCCATTCAGAGGAAGCAGTCATGCTCAGTATTCTTAGAAGTATTACGGTATCGTCCGTCGCCTTAATTTTTTTAGCGAGTTCTTTTTGCTCAACTGCCAAACAGAGTCCTAAACCGAAGGTCATCGTTGGTGTTATTGCGCAAGACGAAGCTAAAGACTCGTTTGACGGTAGCGTTGGTCCTTCGTACGGAATTAGTCTTGAGTATTTGTCTAACATTACTAAAGCTTTGGATTATGAGTTAGAACTTCGGACTTACAAGCATATTCCGTCTTTACTTGCGGATGTCGAAAGCAAGAAGATTGATGGTGCGGTTGGATTTAGTAAAACAGCAGCAAGAGAAAAGCGTTTCTTGTTTTCGATGCCTTTCTTTTCGAGCACTATCGCTGTTTGGTATCGGAATGCCACTTACCGAGATAGTGATGCGCGTGATCTTAAATGGGTGTGTGTTGAGGGCAGTGTGTATTGTGACAACCTCACTGAACGTGGTATCGATAAGATACATTATGTTAAAACACGTTTAGAGGCGTTTAATGAAGTTAAGCGAGGTAAAGCGAACGCGCTGATTTACACTTATGTTGGTATTACCCAATATTTGGATTTGAATGACATTGTAAAAGGGGTTGTCGATATTCCTAGTTGGTTGAAAGACGAAGAGGTGAGTTTTATCGCTTCGTTGGACAAACAGAGTCTGATCGATGACATCAACAAAATCCTTCAGTGGGAGCAAAATGGAAAAAACATTCGCTCCGTCGCCTCGAAAAATCCTTACCATATCAGTGATAAGTTATTGGTAGATTACCGACGTAATCATCAAAACAAACTAGTGATAACTTACAGCAGCAGTGACGAAGCTTATCCGTTTCTCTACCGAGATTCGCAAACGGGTGAGTTAGACGGTTTCTTTCCAGACTTCATCGACTTATTGCAGTCTCGTACTGGCTTGAGCTTTAAGTATGTGAAGCCGACGTCGAGCCTTTCCAATGGATTAACGGCATTTGATGCCGATATAGTCCCTGTTTCTTATGTGGGTGATCTACCTAAGTCAGACTGGTTGTTCACTAAACCATTCATGCACAGTAATTACGTGGCTATCCAAGCGGAGCAGAGCAAGCGCGATAAATCTGCACTGAAAGAAGCGGGTATTCTGCTCACTTTGAAAAAGCAAGGGTTAGTTCATTTGGGCACTTGGCAGCAAGGCCAAGTTGATCATTATGATGATTTGAAAAAGCTGCTTACCGATTTGAAATCGGGCGTTTTGGATGTGGCTTACATTCCTGACGACATCGTTCACAATATGATTGCACAAGATCAAGTCGATGGCTTGGTGATCAATGCGGAGGACGTTTTGACGTTCTCTAATGCATTTGCGGTTGCAAACCACAATACACAACTTCAACACATGTTGAACAGCATCATCGAAACCATTGATTCTAACGAGATCGAAAAACTGCTGCGTTCTCACCGAAGCTTCAAACTGACTTATGGCTATGACGCGGAGCAGATCGCTACATTTGTTGTTGCTGGTTCATTCATATTCTGTCTCATGTTAATTGCGGCGTATTTCATCTTATCTCACATGCGACTTAAAGTGAGGTTAGCCGAATTTAATGCTGACAATGAGGAAGCGGAAAAGCAATGGCTGATGGACATAATCAAAGAGATCAATAGCTTGGTTTTTATCCATAGTGAAAATAACCATATGGAGATGAGTAATTGTGCCAACTACAACAGTAAACAGTGCCAACAATGTAAGTTGAAAAGTGATTCTACGCACGCTCCTCTGGTGAATAATTTTGATGAACTGACCACTGTTATTGCTGGAAAGCGTGTTTCAGAAGAGGTTGCCTCATCGGGCTGTGAACTTGATATTAAACATGTATATCGAGAACGCAAAGTCATCGCTTCTCCTAGCGGTAAGAACAAGTTTGTACTGACTGTTATTCAAGATATTACCCAGCAAAAAGAACGTGAGCAGGCGTTAATCGATGCGCAAAAAGAAGCGCAAACCGCGGTACGTGCGCGCGAAAACTTTTTGGCAACCATGAGTCACGAATTAAGAACGCCATTGTCGGCAGCGCACGGCATCCTCGATCTTCTAAATCACCAAGTGACGGCAGATTCAAATCGCGAGTTAATTGCCCAAGCCATACGCTCGCTCAATCATTTGAATACGCTAGTAGACGAAGTACTGGATTATTCAAAGTTAGAAGCAGGGCACTTAACCGTCGCCCCAGTTAAGACTGACTTGCTTAAAACCTTGTGCGATGTGTTTCGAAGCTTTGAACCACGAGCGCTCGCGAAAGGTTTGGATTACAAAGTGACAATCAAACCATTTTCGAATGCTTTCATTGAAATCGACGCGCTGCGATTGGTGCAAATTACCACCAATCTACTCTCCAATGCGGTGAAATTCACTGCGGAAGGCGAGGTTGGAATCAGTGTCATTCTTCATGAAAAGCAGCTTATCTTGAAAGTGGCAGATTCAGGTATCGGCATGACGGATGACCAACTCGAAGGCATTCTCAATCCTTTTGTTCAAGCGGATGACACTATTACGCGTAAATATGGCGGTACTGGATTGGGGCTAAGCATTGTTGACCGATTGATCGACTGCATGGGCGGCGTGCTCTGCATCGATTCACAATTTGGCTTGGGCACGACGATTACCGTCAGACTGCCAATTGAGCATTGCGACTCTGAGCCAGACGTTTGTTTGAACTGGACGTATAGCGAGAGCTTACCACTTAATGTTCGCCAGTGGTGTGACGCGTGGAAAATGCGTCCAGCGACGTTAAAAACAATGGTGGCGAACCTTCACCTATACACGACAGCGATGCCAGTTTTAATGGCCTAATGCTGCGTGACGAACAAAGGGTACTTGGCAGTCTTACGCTAAGAGAGCTTCAATATCCAGATACATTGTTCAATTTGCTCAGCCAAACGCAGCAAGAAACCAAGCTTAGTGACGTAAATCAAGAAGTGGTTTCTTGGGTTCTCGGCACGGTACTGGTCGCAGAAGATAATCCCATTAACCAAAGTGTGATAGCAATGCAGCTTCATGAACTTGGAATCGAACCTGTCATTGTGAATAACGGCCGCGAAGCATGGGAATACATCAACCAAGATGAAAACGTTGTGTTGCTGCTGACCGATTTTCATATGCCAGAAATGGATGGCTATGAGCTTGTTAGGCACGTGAAAAACTCCGAATTTAAAGCAATTCCAATCATCGGTGTGACAGCAGAAGATGCTCGTCTTGCCATTGAACGTACACAGGATATCGGCATTGATGATGTGCTCTACAAGCCCTATGACCTTAATCAATTAAAAACCGTTTTGATTCCATTTATTGGCGAAAAGAGAGGGGTAGGCTGCCCGGCTGGATTAAACGGTTCAAAGCTCAGGACGCAAAAGAGATTGCGCGCGTGTTTAGTCAATCAATGTCTACAGATATAAAAAACTTAAACGCCGCATCGACTGAGCGAGACAAAAAACGGGTCATTCATGGCATCAAAGGAGCGGTTGGGACGATAGGGGTAAGCATGCTGGCTGAGCTTTGTATTGAGGCAGAACGAGTTACTGCTGCGGAGTTTGACAGGCGAACAGCGGAGCTAATTTTACGAATCGAGCAGGAGATCGAAAACATAAACTATTGGGTAGAGACAAATGAATACACAATTTAATGTGATGGTGATTGATGACCATCCGCTACAAACCACAATACTTACGCAAATATTGGAACGCTATTGCGCGCAAGTCATCCCTTTTAACTGTGTGGATGCCGCTATTCAGAGTGTGCAGGAACAATATTTTGACGTGATTTTTTGTGATATCCAAATGCCCGGAAAAGACGGCATCGATATGATGGAAATGCTCGATAAAGTCCAGTACCAGGGGCAAGTTGTACTGGTCAGTGCAATGGAATTGACCATTATTTCTGCGGTAAGAGCCATGTGCGAGGGATTTAGTTTTGAAATATTAGGGAAGCTGCCTAAGCCATACGATGAAAATGAAGTCGTTGATTTGTTGGATAAAATAAAAGATGAAAAAGCGAAACAAGTCAGCTTTGCGCAACCTATTGAAGTGGAAGATCAAGAATTCCTGTTTGCTCTGGCTGAAGGGCGCGTGAAAAATTATTACCAGCCTTTAGTCGATGTGCAAAGTGGGGAAGTGCTTGGGTATGAAGCGCTCGCGCGTTGGAATCATCCTATTTATGGTGTGTTACCCCCTCATTATTTTTTGCCAATTGTAGAGCGTTGCCGCCTTTCTGGAGAGTTGTTTCAAGCTGTATTGAGTAATGTTATCTATGACATGAAACACCGCGGATTGACGCAAAACGTATCCATCAATGTAGACCATGAAAATTTAGAAGATACGGCGTTCTCTCATTACTTTTTACAGCAATGTTTAGAGAGCGAGATTGACCCATCACAAATCACCATTGAAATTACAGAGCGAGATACATTTCAGACTAGCGCGTCCCTGTACAAGAATTTACTCAAGTTGAGGATGAACGGTGTCACTGTCTCAATAGATGATTTTGGCACGGGGTCATCGACGTTTGAAAAACTGGCTCAACTGCCATTCAACGAGTTAAAAATCGATCGTTCGTTTGTACAAGGTGTCGAATGCGATATCAAAAAACGCAACATCGTTGTTGCTATTTGCGCGTTAGCGAAAAGTTTGAATATACGACTGGTCGCGGAAGGTATTGAAGACGAAGTCACACTGCAAGCGATACGTGAGTATGGCATTGATCTTTGCCAAGGCTTCTACATTGATAAACCCATGCCACTAGAAGCCATAACCATACTAAATGAAAGATATGAATAAATTGAATTACTTGATCTTTGACGATCATCCTCTCGTTTGTGTTGCAATCAAGTCGTTGCTGGAAGAGTTAGGTAAAACAAATGGGGTATTTACTGCAACATCAGCGAAGATGGCATTACAAATATTGAAAAAGGAAGAAATTCAACTGTTGATCTTAGATGTGAACTTGGCAGATTGCGATGGGTTTGATTTCTACAAACGTATCAAATCCCATGGTTATGAAGGCAAAGTCATTTTCTTCTCCGCTGAAACTAGCCAAATGTACAGCCAAATGGCTTTTCGTTCTGGCGCTGATGGCTATGTGTGTAAATCGGAAAATCACGACATTCTTAAAGACGCGATAGAAGCGGTAGAGAAGGGGTATACCTTCTTCAAATTTAAGCAAGTTGTTAATAGCGTTCGAGAAATGCCACAACTTTCAAGCAGAGAAAGCGCAGTAATGAAGTATTTATTACAAGGAAAGTCCAATCGAGAAATCGCTTCAGTGCTATCAATAAGTGACAAAACAGTCAGCACATACAAACGTCGTCTATTGGATAAATTTAACGTAAAGAACATTGTTGAGCTAACAAGAGTGGCGGGGGCGTAAGACCGCATCATGACACTTAAAAGTATCGCGTTGTCTCTTTTCATCGCAACATTACTATTCGTCACTTCTGTCACAATGATTGGTGCGGTGTTAATTTCTTATGAAGTAAAGCAGTTCAACACTTACGCGAATAATTTAGCCAAAATAAAACAAAAAGTAATTCTCATGGGGCTATTGACGGAAGCGCAGCTCGAGCAATACAAAGGCATGAGCGTGAGTGAAGTAGAAGCGCAAACAGAGCTGAGCTTTCAAGATGCGATTTACTCCCTGTCACGTTATGAAAAACTTAATTACGTTGAAGCTGTTGCACGGAAATCGCTTCATCAGGCTGAAGCGTATTTATCAAATGCGTTCAATCGACAAAATGCCGTTATGTATTTTCGTTCTTATACTGGAAACAAACTCATCTTAGAGAGACCGATTGAAGCGCTAGAGGGAGTGAAAGCCACATTTGATGTTGATTGGTGTAAAAGTAACTATTCTTGTGTGTTAGCCGCGTGGAAAGAGCAACTAACGGACCGGGTATTGTTTTCCCTACCATTTAAAACGACATACTCCGATGACATGGCGATAAGCATCATGAGTCCGGTTTACTTTCAAGGTGAGTTAGTGGGAGAGTTTTCGGAACAATTGTACCTCTCGCCGCTTTATAATGATGGGAAAGCGGTGGATGTTCAAATTGCGAATGGGAACAAGCAAATGGTGATTTACTTCGCTGGCTACCCCTTTCCATCATTCGCGTACACCCAATCATATGTCGCAGACAACAACAATCTCATTGTTTACATGTACCCATTCAGTAAAATTGTACTGGATTACGTGTTCTTGTTTATCATCTTCTTTTTCGTAACTTTAGCGTATTACAACAAAGCTTATGAATCTAAAGAGAGCAAACTTCGCCTCGCCAAAGCACTGACGAACGTGACGAAAGATGATTTAACGGGATTGTTTAACCGCAGAGTCTTTCAAGATAGCGAATTCAAACGTCGTTTGGAAACCGCGCCATATTCCGTCATTGCAATAGATGGCGATAGGATCAAGCGAATCAATGACCATTACGGTCACCATGTAGGGGACGAAGTTATTGGGATTATTGCTGATGCTATGTCTAAAGTGTTTCGAAATAGTGATTATCTAGTTCGAACTGGTGGTGATGAGTTTGTTGCGATTCTGCCAGGTTGCAGTATCAGCCAATCTTCAATATTGGCGAAGAAGCTTCGTAGTGTCGTTAAAGATAACCGACTAAAGACCTTGGATATCGAAGTTAGTGTGAGTACTGGTATCGCGGCGAATGAGTTACACGAAACGCTTCAGGACGTTATTGTACGTGCAGATGAAGATCTCTATGAGATGAAAAAACACAGACAAAAGTCCCATTAAGCAGGTCTGGTATTGACTAAATGCAAAGTTACGGAACATAACCATGACATAACTGTTTGATTAATTTGACCAAACAGAATGAGTGGTCTTTTATATTAGAGCAGTCAACAAATAGTGATTGCTCTATTTATTCTCGACCTTACATCTGGTGTCGCACGTGAACAAAGATCTCGACTTAAACTTACTTAAAATACTTGTCTTACTGGATAAGCACCGTCAGCTCAAGCCCGTTGCGAAAGCGATGGGGAAGAGCGAAGCGTCAATTAGCAAATACCTTGCCCGATTGCGACTCCAGCTAAACGATGAATTGTTTATTCGGCATCCTCACCACATGGAACCGACGGACTATTTAAAACGTCAATTACCTAAAATTTCCGATGCACTCGAGAAGCTTGAAACTTGTCTAATTAGAGATGAGTTTGAACCGGAAAATTACGAAAAAGACATCACCATTTGTTTGCCGCAAACCGCTCAATACTCATTTGGGCATTTACTTGCAATGGATTTAATGGCGCTGTTTCCCAAGGCGCACATTTCGATAGCAACGATTACAGAGTATACGATAGAAGAGATAATCCTAGGCAAAGTGGATGCGCAGTTACATTACTTCAACGAGGATGTTCCGAAATCTGTTTATCAGAAGTTCATCGGCTATGCGCCTGCTGTGGTAGTTGTCCCTGAAGAGCTGGGAATTACCACCCTGGAAGAAGCGGCCAAACTTCCCTTTATCATGTTAGAGATTATCGGTTGGAAAGAGAAAGAGCAGCTCGTTAAGCGTGCAATGGAAAGCCACGGTATGGTCATCAACCGTATTGCGGCTCTAGACAACGTAAGCAGCGTATTGAAGCTAATTAAGCAAAAAAGCGCCGCAACCGTGTTACTTGAATATCAGGCGCCAATTGATGGATATAAATTTATAAGAGTGCCAGAGCATTTTTACCCAGATGGCTGGCCAAAAGTGGTTGTACAGGTGAAGCAAAGCTTAAGACATGATGCAATGCACCAGTTGTTAATCGGTGCTATTGCAAAATACATGAGCGCTTAGCGGCAAAACTCAATGTTTTCTGACTGAGGAATAGTATGCAGAAGTTCAATCAACGTGTCCGCATGGTACTTTTTCAGAATACGCGTTTTGTAGGTGCTGATTGTTTTAGCGCTGAGTGAAAGTTGTTCAGAAATCTTCTTATTTGAGTAGCCTTGTACAAGATAATGGAACACCATGGCTTCGCGATTTGAAAGTGTTACGTTACCCGACGATGGTGTGTGAGTCGACTTAAACATTGAGTAACCGCGTGAAACACTCACAATTGCGTCAATAATGGTCTCTCTTGTTTCATGTTTGCTTAAGAAGCCATTTGCGCCCATTTCGTACGCTGCTTTAGAAAGACTCGAGTAGTCACGTGAAGAAACAAATAACAGTCGGCCACGATATCCTGTCGCTAAAATGTTTTTGGCTAAACGCATACCATCGCGGTCGCCAAGCACTACGTCTAAAATAATCAAATCAATCTTTTGGCCTCGGACAAGATCCATCACTTCCGCACTGTCAGTGGTTTGAATCACTTCAGCTGCGTTGATTATAGATTCAACTAGAGAAGCAAGTGCTTCGCTATACAATGGTTGAGCGTCGATAATAAGAACATTATTCAAAGTTAACCTCACCTAATACATCAACTAGTGTGCTGTCAGGCGACAGCGCAATTGGATGAATAGGATTGTAGGAAAAACCTTGCTAAGAGGAAGGAAAATGACTCTTTCCAAAAGTGAAAATCAGTGTCTTGATTATGGGAATAACGATGTCAGGTATTGAAATACCTAGTGATAGGATGATTGCTTAAAACTTACGCTGGCAGAAAACTAACAAACTGAAAGTGTTCTTTCAGTGTTCTATGCCTTCAGATTTTCTTGCGATGCCTCTAGCGCTTCGATTTAAACTCGTGTGTTCACAAGCGCAGTTTTATACCATGCCACTTGAAGAGAGCTTGTTCTACACCAGGCATGAGCACAGTAGCCAACTTTGCACTGATATCTGTTGGATAGGTTTGGCTATTGACGCTGAACATCACTTCAAATTATTTCTAAACTTTTCATTGACTCGGTCGCTAAAAGTGGAGGTGTTAATTCGCACTTTGGCCACTCATAATGTCGTGTTCAAAAATGAGACAATTTTACATGGTTTGGTATGGAAATGTGCGTTAGCCGTCCTGTTGATGGTTTACAAATTTTGTTGTAACGACTAAAAAGGACTTTTGGATTTTTAGCCAGAGAATGGCTTCTCATGGCGTTTGCATCAAACTTTTTCTGATGCGTATTTTTGGTTGGATAATTGGCTTTATGAGTAACGTAACCAGCACCATTTTGACAGAAAGTGGTACCAATGAGCTTGAAATCATCGAGTTTCATTTAGAAAAAACATTGCCAGATGGCAGCACAAAAACTTGTTATTACGGCATTAACGTTGCGAAAGTACGAGAAGTGATTCGCGTGCCAGAAACAACCGATTATCCAAACGCACAACCTCATATGATTGGTGTGTTCTCATCCAGAGATGTACTGACGCCTTTAGTGGATTTAGCTGGTTGGTTAGGTGTGCCAACACGACAAGATCTGGAGCGCAAGTTTGTAATCGTTACGGATTTCAACAAAATGACCAATGGCTTCTTAATTGACAGCATTTCGCGTATTCATCGCATCTCTTGGAATGATGTGGAATCACCAAGTCAGTTTTTGGAAGCGGGCGAACAAGATTGTGTAGTAGCCGTTGTCCGTAAAGAAGGCAACCTGATCATGATTCTCGACTTTGAAAAAATCATCGCAGACATCAACCCAGAATTGAGTATGGAAAAATACGATGTGAAAGGGGACAAGTCGGTGGATCTCAACCAGAGAATGGTCGGTAAGCGTAATGCTAAAACGATCATGGTGGTGGATGACTCAGCATTTATTCGCTCTTTGATCCAAGATACATTAGCTTCTTCAGGCTACAATGTGATCACATGTAAAGACGGTGGTGAGGCGCATGAGAAGTTGATGAGTTTGATCGAGGTTGCGAAAGAAGAAAGCTTGCCAGTTAAAGAGCTATTAGATGCGGTGGTTACGGACGTAGAAATGCCTCGAATGGATGGTATGCACTTAGTGAAGAGACTACGCGATACCGAAGCGTTTCATGAAATGCCGATCATTATGTTCTCGTCATTGATGAGTGAGGATAACCGAGCGAAAGCACTATCTCTTGGCGCAAATGATACGATTACCAAGCCAGAGATTGGCCGCATGGTGAATATGATGGATAAATACGTGTTTAACTTTGCGTAAAAAACCGATCAGATTGACCCGTCCTGATATGGGTTGACACTTTTTAACTAAAACGCTCGATGTACTTCATCGGGCGTTTTGTATTTTAA
>NZ_JAWOQN010000329.1:0-820 GCF_033337395.1 Vibrio sp. YT-19(2023)
GCGTCACAAGATATCACCGCATCTCTTATTCCTGCTGATGCAATGAATACCGCAACCATCATCACTCGTGAACACGGTGTGTTTTGTGGTCAAGCTTGGGCAGATGAAGTATTTAAACAGCTTGGCGGCAAAGTCACTATCGAATGGCATGTAAAAGATGGCGATAAAGTCGAGCCAAACCAAACACTTTGTACGCTGACTGGCCCAGCTCGTGACCTGTTAACGGGTGAGCGCAACGCAATGAACTTTATTCAAACCCTTTCTGGCTGTGCAACAACAACCGCTGAGTATGCAGCAAAAATCGCGCATACCGATTGTCGTTTGTTAGACACACGCAAAACCATTCCGGGTCATCGAAGCGCGCTGAAGTACGCCGTTGCTTGCGGTGGCGGTTTTAACCATCGTATCGGTGTGTTCGACGCTTACCTCATCAAAGAAAACCACATCATCGCTTGTGGCGGAATTACTCAAGCAATCACCACAGCAAAAGAACTTAATCCTGGCAAACCAGTAGAAGTAGAAACAGAAAGCTTGGCTGAGCTACAAGAAGCGATCGAAGCAGGTGCCGACATCATAATGCTAGATAACTTCACCAAAGAAATGATGCGTGAAGCCGTAGAGATTAACGCAGGCCGTGCCGCTTTAGAAAACTCAGGCAACATCACTCTAGATACTATCGCTGAATACGCAGAAACCGGTGTCGATTACATCTCAGTCGGCGCTTTAACTAAGCACCTTAAGGCAATGGATCTTTCGATGCGCTTCAAATAATAAAAGCAACAATTTTCAATTACTTCAACTAACTCAGTTAGTTGTGAGT
>NZ_JAWOQN010000330.1:0-819 GCF_033337395.1 Vibrio sp. YT-19(2023)
TAAAGGGGACTCGAGTGGACTGAGTGAGGTTGTCTGCAAACAGAGAGGCAAAACGCGGATCGGCGTTGATCCCTGTGCCAACGGCAGTGCCGCCTTGAGCAAGGGCTTTCACCATCGGCAGTGTTTGTTCAATGGCTTGTTTAGCGTGTTCAATCTGGAATTGCCAGCCGCCCAGCTCTTGCGCGAAAGTGATTGGCATGGCGTCCATCAAATGAGTTCGGCCTGTTTTTACCACACCTTGCAAAGCTTGCTTCTTGGTTTCTAGGCTTTGGCTAAGATGAGCCAGTGCAGGCAACAACTTGTGTTCAATAGCAAGTGCTGAGCTGACTTGAATCGCCGTCGGCACCACATCGTTACTGCTTTGACCCATGTTAACGTGGTCATTCGGGTTGACGTTGCCGCCAAGCAATTCAGACGCGAGCGTGGCAATCACTTCATTGGCGTTCATGTTGGAGCTTGTCCCAGAACCGGTTTGGAACAGGTCGATAGGGAACTGATCGAGATGTTGCCCATCAATAATGGCTTGCGCAGCGTCTGCAATCGCATTAGCAATATCACCTTCCAGTAACCCTAGTTGTGCGTTGGTCAGTGCTGCCGTCTGTTTGATGTGGGCTAAAGCTTGGATGAAACCGCTTGGCATGGTGTGCTGGCTGAATGCGAAGTTATCGATAGCGCGCTGAGTTTGCGCTTGATACAAGGCATTCGCCGGGACTTTTACTTCGCCCATGCTGTCGGTTTCAATACGAAATTCGGTGGTCATAGTAGGGTTCCTTTCGTTTAATCAAGAGAAGTCTGAATGAGGCGTAATTGTTGTTGTAA
>NZ_JAWOQN010000331.1:0-819 GCF_033337395.1 Vibrio sp. YT-19(2023)
GTTTATGGATAGATAACTGGACTTGGCGCTCATTAGGCTCTACACCATTTCCAGGCAACCTCAATGTTACAACGGACACATTCGGACTCGAACTGAATACCATGACAAGCGGGCCGTTTGTGGTAAATGGAGACAAAGGCTTTCAAGTTAAACATGCACTGCAATCTGTGGCGTCGTTTAGCTTTAGCGCACCGTTTCTTAATGTAAAAGGCACATTGAACTTAAATGGCCGCCTCATCCCCGTAACAGGCTCAGCCTGGACGCAAAAAGAATGGGGCAGTGGCTTAATCGGCCAAGGCCAACAAGGTTGGGATTGGTTTGTCTTTAACTTGGATGATGGACGTGCGTTAACGGTTAGCCGTTACCGTCACCACGGTCAGACGCCTCATATTTTCGGTACGCTATCGACCCGTTCGGGAAAAGTGGTCAATCTATCAGAGAAAGAGGTCTCGATTACGCCAATGCAGGTAACAAGCCTGTCGAATGGCAGACGTTTACCGTTGCAATGGATCATCAATGTACCTGAACACAAAATTAATTTGACGACTCGTATCATAAAATCCGATATGTGGTTGCCATTTGTTATCCCTTATTGGGAAGGTCCCATCTTGGCTTCTGGCTCCAACGAGGCGTGGGGCTTTATGCAGCTCACCGGCTACTAAAATCTATCGAAAGCCACTTAGCAAAGTGGCTTTTTTGTGTCTGAAGCACGTTAGTTCTGTCTAAAAAATCACAGACTTACCGTGAAGTGAGACATCATCTTATGCTACTTTAATAACGATCTTGGTTAATAACTGGATAGATAAGAGGAGACGAGAA
>NZ_JAWOQN010000332.1:0-819 GCF_033337395.1 Vibrio sp. YT-19(2023)
AAACTAAGAGAAGAGGCGAGGTTAAAACTTTCTACGCCCATGTTTGATAAACGAATGATGGTTTCAGCCGCAGAGTTGGTATGCAAAGTAGAGAGCACTAAGTGACCGGTTTGGGAAGCCTTGATGGCGATTTCCGCAGTATCTAGGTCTCGAATCTCACCCACCATGACCACATCGGGATCTTGACGCAGAAAAGAACGTAGAGCTTCTGCAAAGCCAAAACCAATCTTAGGTTGGACTTGAACTTGGTTAATGCCCGATAAGTTAATTTCTACCGGGTCTTCCGCTGTGGAGATGTTGATCTCTGGTTTATGGAGAATATTTAACCCAGTGTACAACGAAACGGTTTTGCCGCTTCCTGTTGGACTTGTCATCAGAATCATACCTTGTGGACGACGCAGAGCGTCTAAATACAGCTGTTTTTGTTGCTCACTATAACCAAGCTTGTCGATATCCAGTGATGCAGAGCTGCTATCGAGCAGTCGGAGTACGATTTTCTCTCCAAACAAGGTAGGTAGCGTAGATACCCGCATATCAATCGCAGTGTCTTGATTCAGTTTGAGTTTAATTCGCCCATCTTGTGGTAAACGTCGCTCGGCAATATCAAGTTTAGAGAGAATTTTGATACGAGCTGATAAGCGACGACTCAAGTGATTTGGCGGTTGCTGAGTTTCGATCAAAATGCCATCGCAACGTAGACGAACTCGGTACATCTTTTCATAAGGCTCAAAGTGGATATCGGATGCGCCTTTACGCACCGCGTCCAACAGAATTTGGTTGATGTAGCGGCTAACGGGCGACTCGTCTTGGCTCAAGTCT
>NZ_JAWOQN010000333.1:0-816 GCF_033337395.1 Vibrio sp. YT-19(2023)
CAAACACACTTCTGGTTCTGAATCACAACGCTCGATTGGCAATTTGACAGTTATCGTCGTACCCAAGCCGAATTGTGAATCGATGCAGAGCACGCCGCCCATGCAGTCGATCAATCGGTCAACGATGCTCAATCCTAACCCTGTGCCGCCATATTTGCGCGTAATGCTGTCATCCGCTTGAACAAACGGGTTGAGAATGCCTTCGAGTTGGCCATCCGTCATACCGATGCCCGTATCTGCAACTTTCAAAATTAGCTGCTTTTCGTGCAGGATGACACTGATTCCGATCTCGCCTTCTGCTGTGAATCTCACGGCATTTGAGAGCAGATTGGTGGTGATTTGCACTAATCTCAGTGCATCGATTTCAATGAAAGCATCCGAAAACGGCTTGATCGTAACTTTGTAATCCAAACCTTTCGCAAGCGCTCTTGGCTCAAAGCTTCTAAACACATCGCACAAGGTTTTGAGTAAGTCGGTTTTAGCGGGAGCAACGGTTAACTGCCCTGCTTCCAGCTTTGAGTAATCCAACACTTCGTCTACTAGCACATTCAAATGATTGAGTGACCGCATGGCCTGAGCGATCAACTCGCGATTTGAATCGGCCGTCACTTGGCGATTCAGCAAATCGAGGATGCCGTGCGCCGCCGATAATGGGGTTCTTAACTCGTGACTCATGGTCGCTAAAAAGTTTTCACGGGCGCGCACTGCAGTTTGTGCTTCTTTTTGCGCATTAATTAACGCCTGCTCACGCTCTTTTTGCTGGGTAATGTCTTGAAGCACAGTCAGCACAAACTTCTTCTTCCCGCTTGGAGACGC
>NZ_JAWOQN010000334.1:0-816 GCF_033337395.1 Vibrio sp. YT-19(2023)
CACGACACTCACCGACGATGATTCTGTCTGGTCGCATACGAAGGGCGTTAATCACCAAATCTCGAGCGGTAATTTCACCAGTACCTTCGACGCTTGCTTGGCGCGTTTCCAAACGCACAATGTGCGGCTGCTGCAACTGAAGTTCGGCTGCATCTTCAATGGTGACAATACGTTCACCACTGCCGATAAAGCCTGACAAAGCGTTCAGTAGTGTCGTCTTACCAGAACCAGTACCGCCTGAAATAAGAATGTTGCACTTGCAGTGGCTCGCAATGGAAAGTAGCTTCGCCATTTCAACGGACAGCGCGCCAAACTGAACCAAGTTTTCCAACTTGATTTTTTGCTCTTTAAACTTACGAATTGAGATTGAAGTACCATCAATCGCAAGAGGTGGTATTACGATGTTTACACGACTACCATCTTCTAAACGTGCATCACAAAGCGGTTTCGATTCATCAATTCGACGCCCTACATTGGATGCAATGCGTTTGGCGATAGTATTGAGCTGCTTTTCATTGACGAACTGGATTGGCGACTTCTCTACCTTGCCGTTGATTTCGATGAAAATATCTGACGGGCCATTGATCATAATGTCCGAGATATCATCGTTATCAACCAACGCTTGAAGCGGCCCTAAACCTTTAAGTTCATCCAGTAGTGCTTTGACGAGATCTAAACGCTTCAAACTGCTGATTTGCAGTTGCTTTTTCTCGATAAGAATATTGACGGAATCTTTTAGTTGGCTTTCAAGCTCCAATGGCTCGACATCGACTAAAGAAGCGGCATCAAGCGCGTCAAAGATTTCGTCTCTTATGT
>NZ_JAWOQN010000335.1:0-815 GCF_033337395.1 Vibrio sp. YT-19(2023)
TGCCGCCAGTAAAATCACGCTCAAAGAACTCATGACCAGGGCAAGTCTCTAGGGCAGGGTGACGAACATGATCCACTTCAGGGCGGTTTGCCAACCACTGTGCGAGTTTCAAACTGTTTTCAGCGTGCTGGCGTAAGCGAACATCCAAAGTGCGAATGCCACGTAGGCCAAGGTAAGCGTCATCAGGAGAAACGCATTGACCCATCAGGTAGCTTTGTTCGCGAAGCTGATCCCAGTATTTCTCAGACGCCACTGCGGTGCCGAGCATGACGTCAGAGTGTCCAACGATGTACTTTGTCGCCGCTTGAATAGAAATGTCCACGCCATGTTCGAAAGGTGAGAAGTTCACGCCGGCGCCCCACGTGTTATCGAGCATCACAATGATATCGTGCTCGTGAGCGATGCGCGCCATGGTTGGAACGTCTTGAACTTCCATTGTGATTGACCCCGGCGATTCAAGAAACAGTATTTTGGTGTTTGGTTGAATCAAATCACGAATGTTTTCGCCGATCATCGGATCGTAGTACGTGGTTTCTACGCCCATCTTTTTCATGATCACGTTGCAGAAATCACGTGTTGGTTCGTAACACGTATCAACCATCAAAATATGGTCGCCAGCTTCAACGAAAGAAAGGATCGCGTTAGAAATAGCTGCCGTTCCGCAAGGGTAAAGAGCACAACCCGCACCGCCTTCGATCTCGACCATTGCATCTTGAAAAGCAAAGTGAGTGTTAGTGCCACGACGTCCGTAAAACAGCGTTTTGTTTGCGCGGTTTATTGCGGCTTGGTTTTTCGCTGCAACAGTATTAAACACG
>NZ_JAWOQN010000336.1:0-815 GCF_033337395.1 Vibrio sp. YT-19(2023)
TCATTTGAATAACTAATGGCGTAAAAATATTGCTGTTGATGGCAGTGACAGAAATGGTGCTACCCGCTTCGATGGCTGCTTTCATCTCTAAAATTCGATTTTCTAAAAAGCGGTTACCCAATGCTTCACCAGCAAGTGCCAAAGATTGGTTGAGCGGCACACCTGATTTCAACATCAACGAGAATGTTCGAGCAAAACGCGACAATTGAGCGCGATTTACGATATCGCCAACGATTGGTAAGCGGAGGCGAAATTTATCAAACTTCTCCCGCCCATCTGCTGTCGCCACCCAAGCTTTGAACACAAAGAATGCACCGACCATAGCGGCAATGAGCAATCCCCAGTAGTGAACAAAGAAGTTGGACGTCGCAATCAAGATCCGAGTTGGAAGCGGCAACTCAACCCCGAAACGAGTAAACATCGATGCAAACTCGGGAATCACCAGAATGTTTAGAATAAACATCGCAATGGTAATAAATACGATAACGAACGTCGGGTAGCGCATTGCGGCTTTAATGCGTTTACGTGTTTCTAGCTCTTGCTCATAGTAGTTTGCTAGCTGCAGCAATGCCTCATCGAGTCGACCGGTATTCTCGCCCACGTTGATCATGGAGACGAATAACGGACTAAACACTTTGTTGTGCGGCTGCATCGCAGACGACAAGCCACGACCATTACTCAACTCAGAAACCACATCTTCTAGCGCTTCTTTAAGCTGTTTGTTTTCACAGTTTTGCAGTAAGCCGCGCATTGAGCGCAGCAAAGGCACACCAGCTTTAGTTAAGCTGAACAACTGACGAGAAAACAGAATAATC
>NZ_JAWOQN010000337.1:0-815 GCF_033337395.1 Vibrio sp. YT-19(2023)
TGGACTTAGGTTTTACACAATTACGAAACCGAGTCCTGATGGGATCAATGCACACAGGCCTAGAAGAGCACAAGGAAGGATTGCAAAAGCTCGCCGCGTTTTATGAAGAGCGCGCGAAAGGTGGCGTCGGGCTTATCGTGACCGGCGGTTTTTCACCGAATTTACGCGGTCGTCTGCACCCTTTAAGTGCGGAGTTTAGTAAGCCAAAACACGCAAAGGCGCACCGAGTAGTTACCGATGCCGTGCACAAGCATGGTGGCAAAATTGCACTACAGATTTTACATGCTGGGCGTTACGCGATGCACCCGTTTGCGCAGAGCGCCTCTGGCATTAAAGCGCCGATCGCGAAGTTTGCGCCGAGTGAAATGAGCGAGCGTCAGATCAAAAAGACCATCGATGCATTTGCCAACAGCGCTGAACTCGCTCAACTTGCCGGTTATGACGGCGTGGAATTAATGGGCTCAGAAGGTTATTTGATCAATCAATTCCTTTGTAAGCGCACCAATATGCGATATGACGATTGGGGCGGCAGTTACAAAAAACGCATGCGCTTCCCGTTGGAGATAGTGAAAGCTGTACGTAAAGCGGTGGGTGAGAAGTGCATCATCATTTTCCGTCTTTCGATGCTGGACCTCGTCGAGCAGGGCAGCACGTTCGAAGATGTGATTGAATTAGCCAAAGGATTGGAAGACGCGGGCGTCACCATTATCAACACTGGTATTGGTTGGCATGAAGCACGTATTCCGACCATTGCAACGCAAGTACCTCGCGGTGCATTTACATGGGTAACCGAGAAGGTGAAACCGCACGTTTCT
>NZ_JAWOQN010000338.1:0-814 GCF_033337395.1 Vibrio sp. YT-19(2023)
CCACCAAACCCGTGTCGCCCTGCGCGGCTTGGTTAAAGCGAGTTAGTAACTGCTCAGTAGGGTTTGCCAACGCCAAGCTGCTACTCAAGGTAAACGCTGCCAATGCCGCGCCGAGCAAGGTTGTGGCTCTGGATAAATGAAGATTGAAAACCATCATGGTGACTGTCCTTAGTTGAACGTGATTTGATGGTTTCAGATTACGCCATCGCTTCATAGCCAGCTGTAGGATGCGACCAATGGTATTTTTAGGGAGTAAATGGGCGTGAGCGGCGATAAATGGTTTTGAGTGAAAACACAATAACATCCGAGCGAGTTATCAATTATTGCTGGATTCAACACTAAGTACGATAAAAAGAGTGGCGAAAATATCAAGGCTGGTGTATTTATCCTCTTCACAACATTCCCAGTCGACGTACCACAACAGATGATGCTGCACCTCCTTTCTCGCACTCCTTTGCGCCGCATCTGTGAACAGGCCTGTTGTGCTTTCACTTTCAACAAATCTAAGAAAGCCAACATACCCGACCTATTGGATTCTTAGCATCGGAATAGTTTGAACTCTCTTGAGTTCTGGTTGTTTTCGCTCTTTTGAGAGCGTTTTTAGGTTGTAGTAAATGAACAAGCGTTTCTTTACAAGAATCGATTTGCCACTTTTGATGGCGATAATTCCGATCATGTTATTGAGCTCGCTGACGCTATGGAGCGCCAGTGGCTTCGATGAATCCATGCTCTTTAAACACTTAGCCCGCTGCGCACTGTCACTGGTGTGTATTCTGGTTAAGTCATCCATTCCAGCAGCCAGTTATCAACGCTC